>DATFKK010000170.1 GCA_035268685.1 Candidatus Krumholzibacteriia bacterium
GACCGACGCTCCCTTCGTACCGGTGAATTGCTCGGCCATCCCCGAGAGCCTGTTCGAGCGGGAGTTCTTCGGTCACGCGCGCGGGGCCTTCACCGGTGCCGATCGCGATGCGCCGGGACTCCTGGAGGCCGCGGCCGGAGGAACCCTGTTTCTCGACGAGGTCGGTGAGATGCCGGCCTCGGTGCAGCCGAAGTTGCTGCGGCTCCTGCAGGAGGGGACCTTCCGCCGCGTCGGAGAGGTCCGAGAGCGAAGCGTCGATCTCCGGATCGTCGCTGCCACCAATCGGCCGCTGTTCGAGCTGTCGCAGGACGGAGAGTTCCGCGAGGACCTCTACTACCGGCTGTCGTGGTTCGAACTGGGGATTCCGCCGTTGCGGGAGCGGCCCGACGACGTGGAGGCCCTGGCCCGTTCCTTCCTCGAGCGGGAGGAACGGCGCTTCGGCCGTGCGTTCCGCATGGATCGAACGGCCTGGCGGGCGCTCCGACGTTTCGAATGGCCGGGCAACGTGCGACAGCTCGAGTCGGCGGTGGCCTCGGCCTGTGCGCGCTCCGGTGAAGAGGGGAGGGTCCGCGTCTCCGATCTCCCGGTCCACGTGCGCCGCGAGGTGCGTGGAATTCGGGAGCGGTCCACGCGCGACCTCGACCTGCACCGGTCGCTCGAGCGCTACGAACGCGAGTTGATCCTCGACGCGCTGCGGCGCAGTGGTCAGCAGCGGACCGAGGCGGCGCGTCGTCTCGGGATCGGTCGGAACACGCTGTACGAGAAGATGAAACGGCTCGGGATCAGACCCGAGAATCCCGGACGAGCCGCGTGATCGCGGCGGCCGCGTCGCCGGGTCCGTCCGCGGAACCGGCGACGTGGGCCGCGATCGGGGCCGCCGTGCGGTCGCGGTTCAGTTCGCGGCGCAGGGCGGCCTCGAGCCGTTTCCCGTCGAGTTTCGCCGACGGAACCACGGCCCCGGCTCCGAGCGCCTCCACCCGCAACGCGTTGTCCGGCTGGTCGTGGCTGTGCGGGACGACGACCTGCGGCAGTCCGCTGCGCAGCACCCGTGCCGTGGTTCCGATCCCGCCGTGATGGACCACGGCCCGACAGTGCGGAAGCAGCGCGCCCAGAGGCGTGAAGCCGAAGGCCGCGAATCCGTCGGGCAGCGGTCCCAGGGACTCGGGCTCGGGCAGCAGGAACAGCCCGCGTTCTCCCGACGCGCGGCAACTCCGAAGTCCCGCCCGCAGGAGTTCGTCCATGTGGACGTTCGCCGAGCCGCCGGTGAAGACGACCGGTGGCGAGCCGGCGCCCAGGAAATCCTGAACCGCAGGATCGAGTGGTGCGTCCTCCCCGGGGTCGAAGAGCGGAAAGTCGGTCAGCGTGACGTCGTCGGGCCAGTCGGGTTGGACGGGAGCGTACCAATCCGGCCACAGACCGACGACACGCTGGGTCGAGTGGATCCATCCGTCGAAGGGACGCCGCACGCGCGGCAACCCGAGCCAATTGCGGTAGGCATTGAGCTCGGGGCAAAGGGCCGGGTCGATGATCGCGGCGTCGGCGACGGCGTAGGCCAGGTCCTTCTGCCAACGCGGACCCGTGCGCGGGAAGTGGAGGTGAGGGGTGCCGACCCGGTCCTCCCGCGACCGCAGGACCACCGGTTGCACGTGCATCGAGACCTGGGGCACACCGAGTTTCTCGTGGGCCAGCCGCGCGCCCAGACACAACACCGACGAGGCCACGACCAGATCGTCGGTCTGCTCCGCCCGGCGTTCGACGATCTCGAAGAGGGGACGCATGGCGGGGACGATCACGTCGCGGGCGAGAACGCGGAATCCCCGCCACGGATGCCAGATGTCGGGGTCGCGGGCCGCCCGCTCGAAGGCCGCGTCGGGGAGCAGTTGCTCGAACTCGATCCCCTCGTCCCGGCAAGCGCGCTCGAACCACGAACTGGTGACCACCACCGGACGATGGCCACGGGCCCGCAGCTTGCGGGCGACGGCGAGGACGGGGTGCACGTCGCCGGCACTGCCGAGAGTCGGCAGCAGGACCGTGCACGGGCGATCGATCCCGACCTCGGCCGAGGGTTTCGATGGACGTTCGAGGAGTGCGGAGAGGTCCATGGCCGGGTCGCTCCGGGGTTCCGGTGGTTGTGGCGGCGACGGCGTACCCCTACGATCGCCACGCTCGGCGCGGCGGGCCACCCCGCGATGCCGCGATGCGAGGCTCCCACCCGTCCCGAGGTCCTGTCCATGAGCACCCGACACCGGTTCCTTCGCACCCCTCTGCTGTTCCCGCTGGTCCTGCTGCCGTTGCTCGGCGGGTGCGCGAGCGTGCTCGAGGCGTTGCAGTCACTGCCGCGCCCCAGCGCCGAGGTGGTCGGGGCACGGATCACCGGTCTCGGTCTGGAGTCGGCCGACCTGGAGTTCGACCTGCGGATCTCCAACCCGCTCGACGCTCCGCTGCCGCTCGTGGACGTCGACGTCGCGCTCGGCAGCGGGGGTCGGAACTTCCTCGAAGGCGTGCTCCCGATGCAGGGGACGGTGCCGGCCGGGGGGCAGCGGGTCGTGCCCGTTCCGGTGCAGGTCGATCTGCTGCAGGCCGTGCGGACGTTGAGCGGTCTGCGGCCCGGACAGGTGGTGGACTACACGGCGGAACTCGGTCTGGGTGTGAACGTGCCGGGTGCGGGTCCGCGTCGATTGCCGCTGCGCCACCAGGGCGAACTGCCGATCCCGGCCCTGCCGCGGGTGGAACTCGATGCCCTCCGCCTCGACGAGCTGGGGTTGCGCGAGGTCTCCGGCACGGCGGTGCTCCGGGTGGCCAATCCGAATGCCTTCGCCGTGGTCGTCGATCGACTGTCCCTGGATCTGCAGCTCGCCGGTCGGGGCGTGGGGACGCTCGGCGCTCGACAGGTCCTCGAGCTCGACGCGGATGGCGCGGGCACGCTCGAACTGCCCATGAGCCTGAGTCCCCTGGATCTCGGCACCGCCTTGCTCGACGCCCTGCGGCGCAGCTCCACCGACTACGGTCTGTCCGGCGGGATCGGCTTCGACACGCCCTTCGGTGCGCTCGCCAGCGACCTGGACGTCACGGGCGAGGTGCCGATCCAGCGGACGCGTTGACGGGGGAACCGCTCAGGCGGCTCGGGCACAGCACTTCTTGAACTTCTTGCCGCTGCCGCAGGGACAGGGTTCGTTGCGGCCGACCTTCGGCTGCTCGCGCCGGTAGGGTTCCTGACGTCCCGGTAGGCCGTCGACGAAGCGCCATTGGCCGTCTTCACGGCCGAAGATGCTCTTCTCGTGGTGTTCGACCTCGTCACCCTCGGCGTCGTCGTAGAAGGCGATGAACTCGACCAGTCCCTGCTCGTCGTCGGGGCCGCCCCCCTCGGTGTCGATGACCTCGAAGCCGTTCCAGGTCGACTCGCGCGCCCACTTCGCGATGTCCTCGCGCACGAGGTCCTTGCGGGCGTCGCTGTGGGCGGTGTCGATGATGTAGTCGACCTCCTGCCTCACGAAGGCGCTGTAGCGAGAGCGCATGAGCTCTTCGGCGGTCTCAGCCGGACGGTCGCCCCGGTGCAACGGGCCGCAGCACTCGGGGTAGGACTTCTTCGATTCGCAGGGGCACAGGTCGGTGGTGGTCATCGCGCGTGTCTCGGGTTCGGGGCAGGAGGAACGGCCGGTGAGAATACCGACGGCCCCCGGTCGCTCGTCAATGGCGGAGTGGTCGGCTACTGCCCGGGGACGTCCGTCTCGATCAAGGTGCGGGCCCGTGCCAGTGTGTTCTCGATCTCGTCGACGAGGGCATCGTCGACGGGCCCTTCGCGGCGGATCCGGTCGAGTTCGGCCAACATGCCCATGTATCGCTCACGAGCGTCCGGCCCGCCAGTGCTCGAAGCGCGGCTCATGTCGATCTGCAGACGCAGTACGTTCGCCCGTTGGGCGGAAAGCGCGTCGGTCGCCGCCACCCGGGCCAGGGCGAGAGCGTGGATCGCGTCGTCGAGGGCGCTCCCGCGGCTGAGGTCGACGGCCAGGTTGTACAGCTCACCGAAGTTGAAACGCCGGGCCGTGGTCACCTCGCGGGCGTAGGTGTCGGGGTCGAGGCTCACCGCTCGGTCGAAACTGCGGTTGGCCTCGCGCAGATCATCGACGGCTCCGTCGAAGTCCTGCGTGGTCGCCCGCGCGCGGACGTCGGCACTCAGTGCGTAGCCGAGATTGTAATGGGCGATCGCCGAATCCGGGTCTCGCGCGACGGCGTCGCGGAACGACGCGACGGCCTCGGAGAAGTCGCCCTGCCGCAATTGGTAGATTCCGGTCGACACCTGCCTCTCGGCGCATCCGAGAGCCAGAGCGGTGGCCGCGGCGACGAACAAGATCGGTCGCAGGGGGGCGAGCACGCGGTGGACGACCGGTGAGGTCATCGGCGACTCCTCGAGGCTTCGATGGAGCGGTGTGGGGCAGCGACGGCGCGACCGATGGGCTGCCGGTCGCGTGCCGCCAGGATTCTAGGGTGGACTCCGCGGGAAGGGGAGCGGAGTCCACCGTCTTCACGAGATCTTTCGATCAGCGACCGGTCTCGTCGTCGTCGAAGCTCGGGATCCGGCCGGGCGTCCACGGCCCGCCGCGCTCCTCGAGCTCCGCCTCGATCGAGGCCAGGTCCTGCTCGACGAGCGTACGCAGGTCGTCGAGCACGCCGGGCATCTGGTCTTCGACGATCTCCACGTTGTCGCGCATGGTCTGCGTCGGAGCCGAACTGCTCGTCCAGTAGCCCATGACCACGCGGCCCACGCGGCCGGACAGACCGGGCAGCGTGGCTTCCTGCCGGCGGGCCACGGTGGCGTCTCCGCTGAGGTCGATCTGGAGGTCCTGCAACCGGTCCTCGACGTCGTCCAGGCGCTGCATGAGATCGCGCACGGGCTCCCCCGGTGTGTCGAGCAGGGCCTGCCGCACGTGATCGATCCGCGAGTGCGCCTCGCTCACCAGCCGGTTGGTTCCCAGGATCACGCGCTGCAGATCGGCCACGCGGTCCTGGAAGTCACTCAGCTCCTCGCGCGATTCGGCCGGCAGGGTGGCCTGGGCGAGGACCTCCGCCTCGAACGAGACCGGGCCGGCGATGTCGGTCCACTCACCGTCGACGACCTTGTCGATCTCGACGGTGTAGGTCCCGGGCATGGCGATCGCGCCCTCTGTCGCACTCGACCACGGGCTGGTCCACGCCGGGGGACTCAGGTTCGTGGGCTCGGGGGACGGATAGCGGAAGTCCCAGTGCACGCGATGCGTTCCCGCCGATTTCGGACCGTCGATCCGACGAACCACGTTGCCCTCGTCGTCACGCACGGTCAGCACGATGCGCGGGGCGTTCTCGCGGTCCTCCTCGCGCAGTTCCTCCCAGCTCGGGTACTCGAGATCGCCGCCCTTCTGCCAGATCTCCTTCTCCGAAGCCAGGCGCAGCTCGCGCTTGGTCTGCAGGCCGTCGCGCAGGTAGTAGCTGAACATCGCTCCCACGGGCGGGTTCGGGCGGGTGAAGGCCTGGTGGCCCATCGATCCCTTGCCCGGAAGGCCCCACGGCGTGCGCTCGAAGAACATCCACGACCGTCGCACCGGGAACAGGACGGCTTCCTCTTCTTCCATGGCGGTGGCGTCGGCGTTGCGTAGCGGCGTGTAGTCGTCGAGCACCCAGAAGCCGCGGCCGAAGGTGCCGACCACCAGGTCCTCGTCGCGACGTTGCAGCTCCAGGTCGCGGCAGGCGATCACGGGGATGCCGCCCTTCAGCTGGATCCACGCGTCGCCGCCGTCGCGGCTGAAGAACACGCCGAACTCGGTGCCCACGAACAGCAGCTCGGGATCGACGTGGTCCTGCACCACGTCGTGCACCTGGCCGCGGTCGGGAAGGTCGCCGGCGATGGAGTCCCAGCTCTGGCCGCGGTCGGTGCTCTTCAACACGTAGGGTGTGAAGTCGCCGCGCTTGTGGTTGCTGAAGGTGGCGTAGACGACCTGGTCGTCGTGGCGGTCGGCGGTGAGCGAGGTCACGTAGCTCATCTCGGGCACGTCCGAGAACTTCTCGGTCTTGTTCCAGGTCTCGCCGCCGTCGGGAGACATCCATACCAGGCCGTCGTCGGTGCCGGCGTAGAGCAGGCCCTCCACGAGGGGGCTCTCGTCGAGGCTGACGACGTTGCCGTAGATCGAGGTCGAGCGGTTCTTCGACACCGCGTCGACGCTCCACACCCGGCCCATGACCTCGAGCTCGTTGCGATCGAGCTGCCGGGTCATGTTGCCGCTGATCTTCTCCCAGCTGTCGCCGCGGTCCTCGCTGCGGAACAGGTAGTTTCCGCCGAAGTACAGGCGCGTGTGCGAGTGGGGGCTGATGAGCAGGGCGCTGCTCCAGTTCCAGACGAAGGGCTCGTCGTCGACTGCCGGCTGCGGCTGGATGTCGATGACCTCGCCCGTCTTGCGGTCGTAGCGCGCCAGGTTGCCGTACTGCCACTGGCTGTAGACGATGTCGGGATCGGTGGGATCGACGGCGGGCTCGAAGCCGTCGCCGCCGAGGGTGATGAACCAGTCGCGGTTGATGATCCCGTTCGCGCTCGTGGTGCGCGTGGGGCCCCCGATGGTGTTGTTGTCCTGCGTACCGCCGTAGACGTTGTAGAAGGGGAAGTCCTCGTCGATGGCGATCTTGTAGAACTGCGTCACCGGAAGATTCCAACAGAAGTTCCAGGTCTCGGCCCAGTCGTAGCTCACGTACACGCCGCCGTCGGTGCCGCTGACCAGGTGCTTGGGATCGTCGGGGTCGATCCACACCGCGTGGTTGTCGACGTGCATGGTGCCGTCGTTGATGCGGTCCCAGGTGTGGCCGCCGTCGACGCTGCGGTGGAACCAGGTGTCGTTGCTGTAGATCACGTCGGCGTCGGTGGGATCGACGATGAGCTCCTGGTAGTACTGCGGGCTGCGGCTCACGTAGTCGGCGATCTTGCTCCAACTGGCACCGGCGTTGTCGCTGCGGTAGAAGCCCGAGCCGTCGCCGGCGGCCTCGACGATCGCGTACACGCGGTTGCCGTTGGTGGGGGCCACGGCGATGCCGATGCGGCCGATGTCGCCGTCGGGCAGACCGCGGGTCAGTTCCGTCCAGGTCTCGCCGCCGTCGGTGGTCTTGTGGATCCCACCCTCGGGGCCGCCGTTGATCAGCGTCCACACGTGGCGGCGACGCTGGTACGAGGTCGCGTAGATCACGTCGGGATCGCGTGGGTCCATGGCGATGTCGCTCACGCCGGTGTGCTCGGAGAACTCGAGGATCCTCTTCCAGGTCTCGCCGCCGTCGGTGGTCTTGTACAGACCGCGGTCACCGCCGGCGTTCCACAGTGGTCCCTGCGCGGCCACGTACACGGTGTTGCCGTCCTCGGGGTGCACGACGATGTCGCCGATGTGCTCGCTGCTCGGCAGGCCGACGTTCTCCCAGGTCATGCCGCCGTCGATCGACTTGTACACGCCGTCGCCGTAGCTCACGCTGCGCTGACTGTTGTTCTCGCCGGTGCCGACCCACACGACCAGCGGGTCGTTCGGATCGAAGGTCACGCAGCCGATCGAGTAGCTGCCCTCGGAATCGAAGACCGGGGTCCACGTGGTCCCGGCGTTCTCTGTCTTCCACACGCCTCCGGAGGCGACGGCCACGATCCAGTGGTGATCGTTGGTGGGGTCGACGGCGATGTCGCCGATGCGACCGGAGTTGATGGCCGGGCCGAGTTCGCGGAACTCCAGGCCGGCGAAGGTGGAAGCGTTCATCGGGCCCTCGTCGTCGTCGGCGGCGGGGACGGCGGGCGCCCACACCAGCGAGACGAAGAGGACGAGGGACAGCAGCAGTCGGGTCATGGCGGAGGGACTCCTCGGAAGGATTCGGAGAAACGGCGAAAGCACCCGGGCTCGCGGGCCCGCCGGACATCGCCTCTCGAACCTTCGAACCCTACACGGCCCCTGCGAGATGGCGCGCCTGGAGTTCTGTGACATGGGGTGCGGCCCTATGGGCCCCGTCGCGTCCCGACCATGTATACTGTCGCGCCCCTGCAAACCCCAACCCCTGGCACAGGAGGACCTCATGTTCCCCAGGATCAAGCATGCCGTTGCGGCACTCGCCGTCGTGGCCCTTATCACGGGCCCGGCGCTGGCCGTGCCGACGACCATCGTCGACACCACGGCCGGCAACGCCACGGTCGACGGAACGATCAACGCCGGCGAGTACGTCGGGTTCTCGACCGGTGTGGGCACCGGTTTCGGTGACGTGATCGGTGACGGAAGCGAATTGTACGTGGATTCCGACCTCGCCGGTGTCGCCTTCGGCCTGAGCACCGGTGCGGGCAATCTGGACAACCAGATGGTCATCTACATCGACTCGACCGCGGGTGGCTTCAACGATACCGCGAGCTTCGATGACAACGCCGATCCGCTCCGGGCGGCGATCAGTGGTCTGGCGGCGGATGGCACCGGAAACCGCTCGACCCTCACCTTCGCTCCGGGGTTCGAGGCGGACTACGCGATCGGTGTCGAGGCCGGCTTCGCTGGTCTCTGGCAGCTCGTTGGTCCCGGATCGCACAGCTTCGTCGCGTCGGCCGACCTCGCGCCGACGGGTGACCCGGCTGCCGGAGATTTCGAGTTGATCTTCGACCTCTCCGAGATCGGTCTGTTGCCGGGTGAATCGTTCACGTACGTGGTCACGTACCTGAACGCCTTCGATGCCTTCCGCAGCAACGAATTCCACGGTGTGGCCGTCACTCCCGACGCCAACATCGGCGCGGGGAACTTCGTGATGTCCGACGGTGACTTCAACACCTTCACGACCTACGAGGAGCCCGTCGACACCGACGACGACTCGTGGGGCGCGGTGAAGTCGCTGTACGAGAACTGATCCATCCCGTTCGGCCGCGACCCCGGTCGAGCGAAGAGTGGCACGGGGCCTCCGCGAACGGGGGCCCCGTCGTCGTTTCCGGGCCCGGTCACGGCAGCCGCCAACCGAGGACGACGTTCAAGCGGGTGTAGACCTCCTCGAAGAAGCCCGCGGGCCGTCGCCCGGCCGGCTGCTCGGCCACGATGATCTCACCGCCGAGTTCGAGTCCGTGGCGCGCGGACAGGACGACGGCGGGTTCGAGCGTCACGCTGTGTCCGTAGGTGAAGAAGTCGTCGGCGAGCTCGCCGCGCAGACCGATGTCGCGGCCGATGTAGGAGTGGTTCAGTGCGACCTCGGTGCGTCCCGCCGCGCGCGGTGTCCACCTCGCCAGGGGATCGACGATCACGGTCGTCCCGTGGTTCACCGCGCCGGTGGCGGTGTTGTGCAGTGCTTCGGTGAACAGTTCGAACCACGGGTTCGGCGTCCATCGGATCTCGCCGCGCAGGTAGACGTCGTGCAGGATCTCGAAGCTCGTCTCGATCCTCAGCCACGGAACGATCTGCTGGCTCGACTCGATCTCGAAGTAGTTCGTCCGGTCGGGTTCGGTCCACACGGTCCGGCGCGCGAACAGGCCGGGTTCGTCGACCTCGCCCAGGCGACCGACGACCATCTCGACCGTTCCGTCGGGTGCGTTGAACCACTCGAGGCGCGCACCGTCGATCCAGCCGACGGGATCGAGTCCGGTGGGCGAGATCACGGCCTTCACCGGTGGGATCACCCCGGCCTGGGCTCGAACGTGCTCGCTCCGGTATTCGACGAAGAGTTGTCGCAGGCGGGGACGGAAGGGATCGGTGTCGTCCCTTCCGCGGCGGAAGTCGGCGAGTGTCACCCAGCGCGAGGCGAAGTCGTCGCCCGTGGACACGAATCCGACGAGGGCCCACTGGTCGCGTAGCTCGACGCGTTGCCGGTAGCGCAGTGCGGTCTGGAAGCGGTCGCGGACCGCCCCGCCGTCGATCACGTCGTAGCGGAGATCGACGCGCAGGTCGGGGCGCGGAAGCGCGATCTCCGCCCGCGCGGATCCGGCGGACCAGGCCACGACGACGAGGGCGGACAGCATCCGGGTGACGGATCGACGACGGACGGACGAGGGCATGCGGACGGGTCCGGGTTGCGGTTCGCGGTTCGCGGTTCCGCAGACCATAGGACCGCGCGCCGGACCGGTCGACCTTTTCGGCCGAGCGGGTTCGATCACTTCACCAGGCTCGTCTTGCGGGACAACCGGAGTCCGGGGCCGCGGACGTCCACGAAGTAGGTGCCGCTCGCCCACGACGTTCCGTCGATTGCAAATGTGTGCACATGTCCCGCGGACAGGGTGCCGTCGAACAGGGTGTCCACGACCCGGCCACGCAGGTCGAGCACACGCACCCGGACCGGGCCGCTCCGCTCGACGACGAGCGAGAACGACGCGCGCGGGTTGAAGGGATTGGGTGCGACGGGTGACAGCTCGTTGCGCGACCGGACGGTGTCACCCGGCCGGTCCGGCGAGTCCACGGCGACGGAGCGGGGACGAACGACCGCGCGCAGCGCGGCGCCGTCGGTGATCAACTCCGCGTCGATCGAAGCCGGCGTCTCGATCGCGTCGAAGGCACCCTGCAGGCAGTCGGCTCCGCCGGCGCAGTCGAGCACGGTGACGGTGTCGGGGATCTCGGGTTCGAAACCCGGTTCGAGGGCGAAGACGAGCGTGCCCCCGAGCGTGGCCCCGCCGGTGGCCGAAAGCGTGTCGTGACGGATCTGGCGACGGCGTACGGGACCGTCCTCGGGGCCGAAGAGATCGATCCGCAAGTGGCCGTCGGCGGTCTGTTCGTAGTTCCCGTCGACGGTCAAGCGGCCGGGCGCGGCCGCCGTGCCGGGATCGACGCGCGCGTCGTTCGTCACGTCGAAGGGGAAGGCTCCGTCGCCGCCGAGCGACCAGTCGGCGCCGAACTGCACGTCGTCGACCGCGAGCTGCGCGTCGGCAGAGAGCACCAGCTCCGCCGTGCGGATCCCATTGGCGGCGCGCGCCGAGTGCTTCGGGGTCTCGGTGCGGTCCATCGCCAGCACCTCGCCCTCGACGCGGCCGCCCGGGCCGATCTCGAGAATCTCGGTCGTCACGAGCGCCGTGGAGTCGGCCGAGACGAGACCGGAGGAACCTTCGACGGATCCCACGTAGAGGGCGGTGGACTGCAGCAGCGCGCCGTCGACGTCGACGGTGCCGATGCCACCAGCGGCGTCACCGACGATGATGCTGCCCGCGACCCTGGTGATGCTGGCGTCGCTCAGGGACAACAAGCCCGTGCCGGCGCTGCCGACGACCAGTCCGCCCAGACTGGCCGACGCCGACGCCCCGAGCACACCGAGTTCGCCGTACCCGCCGGCGTCGGCGCCGAGCACGCACCAGCCGAGGGCCTGCGGGTCGGTGCTCTGCGACAGCTCTCCGGTGCCGATCACGAGGACGCTGGCCGCCCCGACGCCTCCGATCGTGATGTCGTCGCTCGACACCAGACCGGCGTCGCCGACGAACACCTGACCGTTGCTGCCCTCGGCATCGCCGACCAGCACGCGACCCGCGGTCAGGGCCGTCGTGTCGATCTCCAGCTCACCCGATCCCGCTTCGCCCACGACCACCGCGTCGTCCACGATCACGAAGCTGCCCGCGTCCCCTCGGGCCCGGAACGTCCCCTCGCTGCCGGCGATCTCACCGAGCACGATGCGATCGCCGGTGAGCTGCGAGGAGGTGAGCTCCACCGTCCCGGATCCACGACTGCCGACGATCCACCGCGTCGCGTTCGCGTTGGCCGTGTCGAACTCCAGGCGCGCCCGGGTTCCCGTGCGCAGCCCGAGCGCCACTTCGTTCGACACGCTCAACTGCGAACCGGCGTGGAAGTTCACCGTGGTGGTGTCGGCATGGCCGGCGATCAACGGGGCGCCGCCCACGCTCCAGGTCTGCTCGAAGACGTCGAGCACGAATTCGCGGTCGTGGCCCAGGTCGGCGCCCTGGGCCAGGTCGAGGGTCCCGCCGGTGAAGTCGTACAGGCTGAGCTCGCCGTTGCCGGGGCGCGTGACCAACGAGGCGAGGCAGGGATCGGCCCCCGACAGGGACCACGATGCGTCGCCGAACTCGAATCCCACACCCGGGCCGCCGTCGAGGACCAACGACGCGTTCGCCGGGCCCGTCGACACGTCGACGACTCCGTCACCGCCCGACGTGTCGAAGCGCAGGACGTCCTCGGAGCCGGGAACGAAGTCGGCCGACCAGTTCGCGGTGTCGTCGTAGGACCCGGCCCCGCCCGTCCACGTGATCATCCCCTGCGGGTTCTCGGGATCGCGGCACGGCGGGCCGAGTTTCACACGGAAGATCTCGGGGGCGCCGGCGTTGGTACCCCAGCCGACGACCCACCCGGTTTCCGAGACGTCGAAGGCCTTCTTCAGGTCGACCGGCCGGCCGAGCTGTGCGCTCACGAGGGCCGACAGGTCGTGGGCCCGGCCGGCCTCCCACACGATCGCTCCGAGGCCGCCGTCCCAGCCCCAGCCCGCGATCTGATCGAAGTCGTTGATCGCGTGGGCGTCGGCCGACGAGTAGCCGGCGGGCAGGGGCAACTCCGAGTACGTCGCGCCGTCGTAGAGGAAGGCCTGGTCGAAACCGTTCGAGGTCTCGGCGTCGCCGACCACGATGCCCGCGGAGTTCAGGTCGAGCGGATTGATCAGATCCCACGGCGCCTCGGGGAGCGGCACGACGGTGTCGTCGGGCTCGATCAGGTAGACCTCGTTGCGGCTGCCGGCGAAGCGGCGGACGAGCATCGTGCCGGCCACGTTCCGGGCCATGACCTCGCCGAACTCCACCGTTTTCGTCAGCACGTCGAACACGCCACCGGCCTCCCAGCGGAAGGGCCAGCAAGACCCGTCGTCGAGGCAGATGCGCCCGACCATCACGCCGTCGTCGCTGGTGGCGGTCGCCCGGACGAAGGACGTGCTCGCGGGCTGTACCGACTCGGTGGTGGCGAAGCCGCTCGAGGGTGACCACACGTAGCCGTGGGTGGGCTCGAAGTCGTTGTCGACCTTCCAGCCGGTGACCTCGCCCAAGGCGTTGATGCTCTCGACGCTGCTCTGCCACGACAGCAGCCCGGCCCACTCGCCCCCGACGCGGACGTGGCCCTGGGTGCGATTGAGCTCGGTCGCAGCCGTGAGGGCGACCACGCCGTCGTCGTTCACCACGACCTTCGACACGCTGCGCACGGCGTCGGGCCAGCCGAGCCACTCCATGGACTCCACGGTGGGGGTCGCGGCCACCGGTACGGCAACGACGAGCGGGAAGACGGACAGGATCGCGACGAGCACACGGATCGATCGGTCGCGGAGCATGACGGCACCTCGCGGAAGCGGTCGGGGGTGCCGATGTCGTTTGACGGGATGCGGAGATCTCCCGCGGCGATCGCGCGGGGTCAGCCGGCCGGTCGCCGCACGACGAGCCCGCGGAGGGCGAGCAGGACCAGTCCGAGTGCGATCCAAGGAGCGGACGGTGCGCCGTTGCCCGCCGGGCCGGTGCCGGCCAGTGCGGCGACGGGCTCGTGTCCCGGTCCGGTGAGCACGAAGGCCGCCCACTCGCGTGGGGGCAGTCCCTCGGCGCGGGCGCGCCGCCGCGCGCGGGCGAGAGCCTCGTCGCGGGGAAGTCCGGCCCGTAGCCCCTCGTACAGGTGCTCCACGAAGCGGCGGGCACCGACGTCGTCGACGTCCCACAGCGTGCTGATCACGCTGCGGGATCCCGCGCCGAGGAAGGCCCGGGGAAGTCCGAACCATCCTTCTCCGAGCACGCGGTGATCGCCGAAGGTGCTGCAGCCGCTCAGTACCACGAGGTCGTTCGACAGCTGCAGCCCGTCGACCTCGAGCGCCTCGACGACGGCCGGCCCCTCGTCGTCGGCGAGGACCAGGGCCGATCGCCGGCCGTCGACCGGATCGACGACGGCGTGCGTGGCCAGGTGCAGCACCGCGGCGTCGCGCGTGACGTCGTCGCGGAGCATGGCGGCGGTGGCCGCTCCGCCCACGGCGACCACCGACGACGGATCACCGATCGTGCGGACCTCCTTCCGTGCTTCGGGCAGCGGAACGCCCGCCCGCGCGCGTCCCGGCGACTCGGGAAGCGGTCCCGGAGCGACGCCGCGCGGGAAGTCCGGGTCCGCCAGCGCGACCAGCGGTCCGTCGGCTGGTGCTCGCGCGGCGAGCGCGAGGAGCGACGCGGCGTTCGGCAGGTAGCCGAGCGCGACGCGATCGGTCCATTCCATCCCCTCCCGATCGCGCAGCAGGCCGAAGGGGAAGCCGGCCAGCGACGACGGCGGGACCAGGAGCACACGGCGCGTGTCCGTGGGGATCGCCTCGAGCAGTGGCCACAGGATCTGCCGCTCCAGGCGCTCGAGGATCGGTGCGCACGTTTCGATCGATTCGCCGGCGGCGAGCAGACGCAGGGCGGCGCGGGCGTCGGCCGCCGGCTCGTGCACCGGACCGACTTCGACGGCGACCAGCGTGTCGGCCGTCAGCACGAAGGCCACGAGCGGATCCGAGCGGGAGTCGTTGAACAGGACCAGGGCCCCGTCGTGCTCGGCGAGGATCGTCTGCAGACGATCGCGATCCGGAACGTCCTGGTCGACGCGTTCACGGAACAGCGGGGCGCGTCCGCGTTCGACCACGTCGAAGGCCGCCTCGACGTCGCCGCGCTCGAGCAGGCAGCGCGCGAGGGCGGCGTAGACCTCTCCGCTCGCCGCGAAGATCCCGGCGCGGCTGCGCTCGTCGACGAGCTCGCTCCGGCGCGCCTCGAAGAGGTCGAGCGCGGTACGCAGGGCTGCTTCGGCCTCGTCGACACGGCCGAGGGCGAAGAGGGCGTGTCCCTCGAGTCGACGCAGGACGGTGAGCAGGGGATCGTTGCCGGCGGTCCGGACTTCGTCGATCAAGGGCGGCACCGCATCCAGCGCCTCATCGGCCCGCCCCGATTCGAGCAGGGCGACGATCCGCATCTGCTCGGCGTAGCTCGCCGTGTAGCGATCTCCGTTCGCTCGGGCGAGGTCGCGGGCGCGCTCGAGCCACGGTGCAGCCCGGTCGAAGCGGCGCAGGTCGAGCAGCACGTCGCCCATGCGCATGCAGGCGATGCCTCGATGCTCTTCGAGCTCGTGGTCGTCGACCATGGCGAGGGCACGCTCCGCCCACACCAGCGCCTCGGTCGGGCGTCCGAACTGGTTCAGCAGCTGGGCCCGTCGGAGGGCGTTCGCCAGGCGGCCGGTGTGGTTGTCGGTGAAGGCCAGCCAGTGCTCTTCGCGCGCGGTGGCCTCGAGCGCCTCGGCGTTGCGGCCGATGTTTGCATAGGCGTTCGCCAGGTTGCCCCAGGTGCGCGACAGACCCACGGTGTCGGCCAGGCTGGTGCGCAGCTCGAGGGAGCGTTCGTAGACGGGCAGCGCCGCCTCGACGTCACCGCTCACGGTGTGACCGATCGCCAGCGCGTTGAGCAGCGACGATTCCGTGCGGGGCGATCCCTCGGTGCGGGCCAGGTCGACACCCCGCTGCCATCGTTCGAGCGCGAGGTCGAGCGCGTTGCGCCGATAGGCACCGATGCCCGCGACTTCGAGGCAGCGCGCGGCGAGTCCGATCTCGTCCTGGGCCCGAAGCGAATCGGCGTAGGCGAGCAGCCGTTCCTCGTGGTCTTCCATCCGCTCCGGTGTGGTGGGCCGATCCGCGAGTGCGCTGCGCGCACGGTCGACCAGCGTGGCCCTCGCGGGCAACGGCGTCGCCACCGTCGCGAGGCAAAGGAACACGGTGGCGAGCAGCCATCGACGGGTCATCGCGGCGGGACCACCTCGAAGCTCGTGCTCGCGCTGGTCCCGCCCTCGGCGCCGTCGGGCGCGATCTCGACCACGATCCACCGCCAACGACCCGTGCTGTCCGCGGGGGTCGATTCCGGGGCGCGCACGAGGAGGGTATCGGCGACGACCTCCGTCGCGCGCCGTCGTGCCTGCGCGTCGTAGAGTTCCCACCGATAGGTGGTTCCCGGTTCGTCGGTCGTGGTCGACCATGTGAAGCGGCGGGGGAAGTGGTCGAACTCGCCCTCGGGCGCGAGCGGCGTGATGGAGCTGCCCGTGCCCCGCAGACGCGGCGTTCCGTCGTCACCGGGCTCGGTCAACGGGCCGAACACGACGAAGACGACCACCGCGGCCACCGCGGCGACCGCGGCAGCCAGGCGACGCGGTGCCCACCGTGTCCGCCGACGCGTCGGCGTCGCGTTCGCGGTCTCCCGCAGAGTCTCGCGCATCGAGATCGCCGCGTACAGTTCCTCGCTCCGCTCCGGCGATTCGAGCGCGCGCCGCTCCCACGCCCCGCGCTCCGAGCCGGACATGTCGCCGGCAGCCCAGCGTTCGATCGCTTCGTCGTCGTGTCGATCGGGATATTCGTTCACGGCTGCACCCCCTCGCGCCGCAGGATCTCCTCGAGCTTCTTGCGGCAGCGGTACACGCGCCGGTAGAACACGGCCGGTTCGAGTCCGGCCCCGGCGGCCAGGTCGGCCGGCCGCTGGCCCTGGGCCATGGCCCACAACCAGCGGGCGCATTCCTCCGACACGGCGCGCAGAGTGGCCAGGGCGGCGTGGACCGCGCGGTGGCGGCGTTCGTGGTCGAGCGCGTCGATCGGATCGGGTGCCGTATCGGCGAGGTCGATCGTGTCCACGTCGTCGTGCGAACGTCGCTTCTGGTACCAGTTGCCGGTCACGTTGCGCAGCACCACGAAACACCAGGCGAGCGGTGGATTCGCGGTTCCTTCGCGCATGGCGATGCCGGGGCCCTTCTCGAGGACGATGCCCAGGGTCTCCTGGACGACGTCCTCGACCGCGTCGTCCGGGACCCGACGTCCGGCGATCTCGAGCATGCGCGCGCGCAGGGTCGCGAGCCAGGCGGGGTCGATCGCGGGATCGTCGGCGTCGTGCATCGATCCGGTTTGACGGGTGGGGGAGATCTCCCGGCACGATCCAGGGTGCGCGGGAGGCGGGCTCCGGTCAACGCCGCGCCTAGCCCGGTCTCGACCGCCGCGCTGCCGCGCGCTACACTGCGCCGCCCCGAGGCTCCCGTCTCGTACCACCTGCCGATGCCGATGACCGCACCTCCCCTCGAATCCGGCCTGCGTCTGCCCACGAGCGATCGTCTGGAGGACCTGGCCGACGACCTCGTCGCCCGCCTGCACGCCCGGCCGTTGCCTCCGCTCGAGACCGAGACGGTGGTGGTGGGCAGCCGCGGCATGTCCCGCTGGTTGAACCTGCTCCTGGCCCGTGATCTGGGAATCGCCGCTTCGGTGGCGTATCCGTTTCCGTTCAACTGGGCGCGACGGACCACCGACATCGTCCTCGACCGCACCCGCAACGACACCGCCGATCCCTTCGGGCCGCAGGCCCTGCCCTGGCGGGTGCACGCCTGGCTGGGAAGGGTCGAAGAACTCGATCTCGAGCCCGACGCCCGCGCGCCGCTCGAGCGCTACCTGGCCGACGACCCCGACCGGCGCAAGCGCGGGCAACTGGCCCGGCGCGTGGCCCGCCTGTTCGTGCAGTACCAGACCCTGCGCGTGCCCGAGCTGCTGCGCTGGGAGCGCGGGGAGTGGTTCGGCGACGATCCCGACGAGAGTGGCGGCGAGATCTGGCAGCGCGCGCTGTGGAACACCCTGGTGGACGAGGCCGATCGTCCGTCGCTCGCGCGCGACCTGGACGATGGGATCGGGCGTCTGCAACGCGGGGAGGGTATCGAAGGACTTCCCCGGCGGGTCACGCTGTTCGGTCTGAGTTCGGTCCCTCCGGTGCTGCTCTCTCTCGCCGAGGCGGTGTCCCGGCACCGCGAGGTGACGATCGCCACGCTCACGCCCACACGCGAGTACATCGGCGACGCGCGTCCGGCGCGGTGGCAACCGGTCGAGCAGGGAGACCTGTTCGACGCGGCGAAGGTCCACCCGTTGCTCGCCGAGTGGGGGCGGGTGGGCCGTGACCTGCAGGATCAGCTGACCGAACTCGAGGGCATCCATCCGGAGGTCCAGCGGGAGACGGCACCCGAGAGGACCGTGCTCGGCCAGCTGCAGCAGGATCTGCTCGACGCCCGCATGCCGGCCCGCGCGGACGAACGCGCGGCTCCCGAACGCGTGCGCGTGCGGCCCGACGACCGTTCGCTGCGCATCCACGTGTGCCATTCCGAGCGCCGCGAGATCGAAGTGCTGCGCGACGAGATCCTGCGCGCCTTCGAAGAAGGGGTGGTGCGCGAGCCCTCGGACGTGCTGGTCCTCGTGCCCGACATCGATCGCTACGCGCCCTTCGTGCGGGCCGTCTTCGAGAGCCCGCGCGCGACCCCGGCGGGCCCGGTGCACCTTCCGGTGCAGGTGGCGGACGGGCGCGACACCGACCACTCCGACTTCGCCCGCTTCGCGCTCGACCTGCTCGACCACGCCGGTGGACGCCACACGGCGAGTGGCGTGCTCGAACTGCTCGAGTCCGGACCCGTGGCGCGTCGCTTCGGTCTGGACGACGTGCCGACGAGCGACGTGCACGACCTGGTCCGCGGAGCCGGTATCCGCTTCGGTCGCGATCCGGTGACGCGCGCGGCCGAACACGATCTCCCGGATCTCGACGGCGGCACGTGGCGCGAGGGACTCGACCGCCTGGTGCTGGGCTTCGCCCTGGGCCGCTCGGACGTGACGATCGACGGTGTGGTTCCCCGTGCCGACGCCACGACCGGCCGCGCGGAGACCGTGGGGCGTCTGGCCACCGCCGTCGACGCACTGTTCGCACAGCTCGACCGGCTGGTCCGGCCGCGCTCGTTGCGGCGGTGGTGCGAGGACCTGCGGTCGGCACTGTTCGCGCTCACCGCCGCCGACGGTCGGACCGACGCCGCACTGCGCGTCGACCTGGTGCGGACGATCGAGGCCCTGGCCGAGGTCGCCCGCGACGACGACACCGACGTCGCGCGCAGTACCTTCGCCGCCGCACTGCGTGCGCAGCTCGCCGACGACGCGGCCGGGCAGGGTTTCGTGAGTGGCAGCATCACCGTGGCCGAGTTGCGGCCCATGCGGAGTCTGCCCTACGCGATGATCGCCGTCGCCGGACTCGACAGCGATTCCTTCCCGCGCCGGGATCCGGCCGAAGGGCTCGATCTCACCCGAGGTCGGCCGCGTCGCGGGGACCGCTCGCCCCGCGCCGACGACCGGCAGATGCTCTTGGAGGTGCTGACCTCGGCCCGCCGGCGCCTGGCGCTGACGGCCATCGGGATGTCGCAACGCGACGGTACGGAGATCGCGCGCAGCGTGTGTCTGGACGAACTGGTCGACGTGATCGATGCGAGTTTCGTGGTCGACGCCGATCCCGACACGAAGCCTTCGGCGGTGCTCACCGTGGAGCACCGACTGCAACCTTTCCACGCCGCGTACGGCCGAGACGACCATCCCGAGCACTTCACCTACGCGCGCGAGACCGTCGACGCCGCGCGCGCGTTGCGTTCGCGGACGGCGGAACGCAGTCCCTTCGTCGACTCCTGCCGTGTCGACGACGGCCTGGTCCGCGACGCCGAGGGCCGCGCGCTGGTGACCGTCGACGACCTCGTCACCTTCTGGCGCAACCCCTGTCGCTGGTTCGTCGCGCGCGTGCTGGGCATGGCGCTGCACTTCGACGAGGGCGACCTCGACGACGAGCCCTTCGGCGTGGACGCACTCGGCAAGTATCGGATCCGACGCTGGATGGTCGATCACGTGGACGACCTGCCGCCCGTCGACGCGATCGTGGAGCGCGCCGAACACGAACTGGGCACGGCGAGCGGTCGCTCGGGACGCGCGCATGCGCGCGAGGTGGTCGAGACCACGCTCGGACGTTGGCACGACGTGCTCGCCTCGGATCCGCGGCCGCGGACGCGGGAGGTCGATCGGAGTGGGCCGACCTGGCGTCTGACCGGGACGCTCGACATCGACCCCGCGCAGGGTCAGGTCGTGTGGACACCGAAGCCGAAGGTCGAGGCCGATGCCCTGATCGAGGCCTACGTGCGGCACGTGATCCTGGGGGCCACGCGCGGTGAGGACGGCCCGCCGCCGTGGGCGACCTGTGTCGTCGCGGCCGAGGGCGCGTTCAAGGTCCTCACCGATGGGGTCGGAGATCCCATCGCTCTGCTCGACGAGATGATCGCAGGCTTCGTCGAGGGTCAGCGCCGACCCCTGCGGTTCTTCCGACGCAGCACGGTGGCGTGGTGCTCGAAGACCCGGGGCGTCGACGATCGCTTCGACCCCGACGTCGCGCGGCACGGTTTCGGCGAGTTGGCCTCGGCCTGGGAGGGAGACCACCACGCGCGGGGGGACCGCGGCGACGACGAGGTCACCCTCTGCATGCGGGGCGTGCGGACCTCGGAACTGATCGACGACGACTTCCTGCGTTGGGCGCGGCTCTTCGATCCGGTCGTCGTCGCGACCAGCGGCCGCAAGAAGGCGAAGTGGCCGCCGGCGTCCGGCGCGAAGGGGGGGACTTCGTGAACGAGACCTCCCGGAGGTTCGATCCCGTCTGCCAACCCCTCGACCGTTTTCCCCTGTTGATCGAAGCGAGCGCGGGGACGGGCAAGACCTGGTCGTTGACCGCGCTGGCCACCCGACTGGTCGTCGAGGGCAGGGTCGCCTCGATCGACCGGTTGCTGCTGGTGACCTTCACCGTGGCCGCAACGCACGAGCTGCGCGAACGTCTGCGCACACGTCTCCAGGACACACGGAACGCGTTGATGGGCTGCAAGGTCGACGACGACTTCGTGCAGCGCCTCGTGGAGCGGTGCGACGACCGTGCGCTCGCCCGCGATCGTGTCCTGCGCGCCCTGCGCGACTTCGACGAAGCACGCGTGAGCACGATCCACGGCTTCTGCGCGCGCGTGCTGCAGGACAGCGCCTTCGAGGCGGGACTGGTCTTCGAGACCGACGAGACGCAGGACAGCGACTTCCTCCGGCAGGTGGCGGTGGCCGACGCCTGGCGTGCGCAGGTGCAGGCCGGCCCACCCTGGCGCGCGGCGTGGCTGGCCGAGAAGAGCTACCCGCCGCGCAAGGAAGGGCGGGGTCGTGATCTGTACGCCGACCTGGAGACGCGGCTGCAGTACGACGGCGCCGAGTTCCTGCCCGCCGTCGAGAGCTCGGTCGACGACGCCGACCGCGAGGTGCGCGGCATCCTCGCCGGTCTCCTGGACGACCCGGGGTTCCTGGAGTCGTTGCGGGAGGCGGTCGACACGGTGGAACAGGGCCTGGCCGGACGACACCGCGCGCGTTTCGAGGAGTTCCGTCGGATCGTGGACGAGGGCGCCCTGGCCGACGACGAGACCACCTGGTCGGTTCTCATGGGTCTGCTGCCCGGAAGGATCGAGAAGACCGTCGGCACGAAGCCGCTGAAGAACGAGGTGTGGAAGGCCGTCGTCGACCGCCTGGAACCGCTGGAGTCCTCTCTGGAGCGCGGATTCGAGGTCCTGCGGCGGGCATTGCTCGAATCGGCGGCCCGGCGCTTCGCCGCGGCCAAGCAGGCGGCGAACCTGCGCGACTTCGACGACATGATCGGCGAGGTGCACGACCGGCTGATCGACCCCGACACCCGTCGCGCTCTGCGGAACCGCATCCGCGGCTCGATCGACGCCGCGCTGGTCGACGAGTTCCAGGATACCGACATTCGTCAGTGGACGATCTTCGAGACGCTCTTCACCGACGCGCCGTTGATCCTCGTGGGCGATCCCAAGCAGGCCATCTACGGATTCCGCGGTGCCGACGTCTTCGCCTACCTTCGGGCGCGCGACGCCGCCCGGGCGACCACCTCGTTGCCCGGCAACCACCGCAGCCATCCCGATCTGGTCGAGACGGTGAACGCGCTCTTCACCGCCGACGGCGCCTTCGCGCTCGACGACCTGCAGTCGGGTCGGGTGCAGGCCGAGAAGTCGGCCGAGGCCCTGTCGATCGGAGATGGTCGACCGGCGGTGGAATGGATCCGGATCGACGCCGACGGGGCCCGGGAGTTCGGAGGCACGAAGAAGGACGACTACCGGCGTGCCTCATGTGCCCGGGTGGTCGAGCACACGCAGCGCCTGCTGCGGTCGCGGGTCCCGATCGACGGCGAGAGGGTTCATCCCGGACACGTGGCCGTGCTCACCCGTTCCCACGCCCAGAGCCGCGAGATGCAGGACACCTTCCGCGAGGCCGGTATCGACGCGATCGTGCGCGGTTCGGGCGACGTGCGGGCGACCGACGTCGTGGCCGAGGCGGGAGCGGTGCTCGAGGCGGTCCTCGATCCGACCGACACCCGGCGCGTCCGCACCGCGCTGGCCACGCGACTGTGGGGCGCACCGCTCTCCCGCCTCACGGGACTCGAACACGACGAGCGCGCCATGGCCGACGTCGTGGTCGAACTGGAGGCGTTGCGGGAACGCTGGCGGCGCCGCGGCGCGTTCGACGTCCTGTCGTCGATCGTGGCCGAGCGCGAGGTCGAGGTCCGGTGGCTGTCCGAGCGCGACGGCGAGCGCGACGTCACCGATCTCCGTCACGCCATGGAGTGGATCCACGGCCTCGAGACCGAGCGTGGCCTGCGTCCCGAGGGCACCGTGGCGGCGCTGTGGTCCGAGCGTGACGGCGACGAGAACGACGTCACGCGCCTGCGCCTGGAGCGCGACGAGCGCGCGGTGAAGATCGTCACCGCCCACGCGAGCAAGGGGCTGCAGTACCCGGTGGTGTTCGTGCCCTTCGCGTGGGAGGACCGCCCGGCACGCGCGCCGTGGGTCCACCACGATCCGGACGACCGGACCCGCGTGACCGTGGACTGGCGGACCGTCGATGCCGACGACGCGTGTCGCGAGCGCGCCGTGGTCGAAGGGCTGTCCGAGGAACTGCGTCTGCTCTACGTGGCGATGACACGGGCGGAGCGCCGCTGCGTGGTCGTCGACACCGACTTCACGCCCCGGAGTGTCGAGAAGGCCGAACGCCGTTTCTCGCCCCTGCACTGGTTGTTGCACCGGCCCGCACGAGCCGAGGGCGAATCGACGACGGGCTGGGTGGCCCGCGCGCTCGACGTGCTGAAGGCCGAGCCGGGTTCCGGGAGCCGTCACGAGGAACTCCGTCGCCTGAATTCCTGCGAGGCCGTCCGGGCCGAGGCGGAACCGACGACAGCCGATGCCGACGACGTCGGCGAACTGCGGGCGCGTGTGCTTCCCGCCGACGTGCGCGGTCGTCTCGTCCCCTGGTACGTGTCGAGCTTCACGCGCCTGACCCGCGACGTCGACCCAAGCGTCCCGCCCGAGGTCGCGCTCGCCGAACACGACGATCCCGCGGTCGAAACCACCGCCGCCGTGAGTGCGTCCGTGCCCGAGGGCATCTTCGCCTTCGCTCGTGGTCCCCGCGCCGGTGACTGCCTGCACGAGATCCTCGAGCACAGCGACTTCGGCGCCGATCCGGCCGATCCCGATCACCGCGACCGCGTGCGCCGGATCCTCGAGAACCACGACATGCTCCGACCGGCCGCCCACGCCGCCGACATCGACCCCTTGCGCGAAGCGGTGGACCTGGTCGCCCGGGTGGGACGTGAACGCGTTCCCGGAGAGGACTTCGAACTCGCCCGGGTCGACGCGGCCCACCGTGCGAACGAGTGGAACTTCCGTCTCCCGGTCGATCACCTCGACCTGCCGCGTCTCGCGCGAGCACTGCGCGACCACGCGCCGCGGGACATCGCCGACGGTCTCGTCGACGAACTGATGGCCCAGCCGGGTCGGCAGGAGGGCGGACTCTTCGGTGGCATCGTCGACCTCGTCTTCGAACACGAAGGTCGGTGGTTCCTGATCGACTGGAAGAGCAACCACCTCGGCGACGACGTCGACGACTACCATCCCGACGCCGTGCACCGCGCGATGATCGAGCACGCCTACCACCTGCAGTTGTTGCTGTACCAGGTCGCGCTGCACCGGCATCTGAGCGTGCGTCTCCGGGACTACGACTACGATCGTCACTGCGCCGGGGGCGCCTACGTCTTCCTGCGCGGACTGTGCGGACGCCCCGACCGGGGCTGGGTGCGGTGGCGGCCCGACCGGGCCCTGGTCGGCGCGGTCGACGCCTGCTTCGCCGTGGCGGCGGT
This sequence comes from Candidatus Krumholzibacteriia bacterium, assembly GCA_035268685.1. NCBI lineage: Bacteria > Candidatus Krumholzibacteriota > Candidatus Krumholzibacteriia > Candidatus Krumholzibacteriia bacterium. The sequence goes on from DATFKK010000170.1 coordinate 24,002, forward strand.
GGAAGGGGGTGCGCGATGATCGAAGGGCTGCCCTGGCTGCAGCGCGACGATCTCGATCCCATGGCGCGCGCCTTCGCGCACACCGCGTGGCGTGCGAACGTCGAACGGATCGGTCCGCAGCGTGCCGCCACGCTGGCCGCGCTCTGCGCGTTGCTCGTGGTCCAGAGGAGTGGCGGACACGGCGCGATCCATCCCGACGACTGGTCGTCGGTGCGCGAGCATCCCGATCTGGACGGTGTGGTCCTGCCCGACGTGGCCGCGTGGGAGCATGCGCTCGCCGCATCGCCCTGGGTCGGCGACGGATCGCAGGCCACACCGCTGGTCCGGCGCACCGACGGCAGCCTCGCCCTGTACCGCGATGATCGCGCCGAGATCGAACTCGCCCGACGGCTGCGTGCGCTCGCCTCCGACGTCGACGACACTCTGCCCACCCCCGATCGCGTCGAGGCCTTCGGCCGCTTGTTCACGCTGCGCGAACCGACGGGTCCGGCCCTGGCTGCGGCGACCGCCCTGCGCTCGCGTCTGACGGTGGTCACCGGCGGGCCGGGCACGGGCAAGACCACGACCGTGATCCGTGTCCTCGCCCTGCTGCTGTCGGCCGATCCGTCCCTGCGTGTGGCCGTGGCCGCGCCCACGGGAAAGGCAGCGGCGCGCCTGAGCGAATCCTTCGCCGATCAGCGCGCGGGGCTTCCCGTGAGCGATCGCGTGCGTGCGGCGCTGGATCTTTCCGTGGTGACGGTCCACCGCCTGTTGCGGGCACGCCCGCACGACGGATCCTTCGGTCACGACGCCCGGCGCCCGGTGCCGCACGACGTGGTCGTGGTCGACGAGGCCTCGATGCTCGACCTCGGTCTGGCCCGGGCGCTCGTCGATGCCTTGCCACCGCGCGCGCGATTGATCCTGTTGGGAGATCCCGATCAGTTGGCCAGTGTCGACGCGGGGGCGGTGCTCGCCGATCTCGTGGCGGCGCGGACCACGCGTGGCGATCTGCGGTCGCCGGGCTTCGCGGCCTTCGCACGCCCCTTCTTCGAATCGGAGATCGAGACCGCGGCCGACGTCGACGTCTTCGCCGATGCCACCGTCGAACTCCGGGTGAACCATCGCTTCGACGCCCAACCGGCGATCGCGCAACTCGCCGAAGCGTTGCGCGCCGGCGAGCCCGATCACGTGCTCGAGGTGCTCGACACCGGCGCGTTCGACGAGGTGCGGCGCGTGGAACCGGGAGAGACCGCCGACACCCTCGATCCCGTGCTCGACGATTGGCTGCAACACGTTCCCGGTCAGGACGACGGCGACGATCTCGAGCGTTTGCGCCGGGTCGAGTCGGGGGTGCGCCTGCTGGCCGCGCTGCGCCGCGGGCCGTGGGGAGTGCAGGGATTGAACGCCCGTGTCGAGCGTCGCTTGCGGCGCCGCGCCGAACGCGCGTGGGACACGACGGAGACGTGGTATCCGGGACGGCCGGTGATGATCCGACGCAACGTCGCCGCCCTGGGCGTGTCGAACGGCGACCTCGGCGTGTGTGCGCCCGACCGTGAACACGACGGAGAACCCTCGCTGCTCCTTCGCGACTCCACGGGCTCGGTGCGTCGCCTGGCCGTGGCCCGGCTGCCGGAACACGAGACGGCCTGGGCCATGACCGTGCACAAGTCCCAGGGGTCGGAGGCCGATCACGTCCTGCTCGTGCTGCCGCGGGATCGTCACCCGCTGCTGACCCGATCCCTGCTGTACACGGGCGTGACGCGGGCGCGACGGTCGGTGACGGTGGTGGGAAGCATCGACGCGATCCGTGCGGCCGTGCGCGCGCGTGAGCAGCGACGCACGGCCCTTCGGGACCGGCTCCGGTAAGAAGAGCCCGGGTCCCGATGCGACGCACCGGCCCGCCCCGAACGCCCGGAGCGCCCCGGGTCCACGGAGGACATCGGATGGACACGACCCGATGGAGACAACGAGGACGGCGGTGGCGTCGGAGGCTCCTCCGCTTCGTTCCGCGACGCCACGGTGCGCCCGTCGAGTGGGTGTACAGCCGCCGGTACGCCGTGGACCTCGACTCTCCGGTCGTCGACCGCCGGCGCGGGCAGCGGGTGCTCACGCAGCTCGACCAGGAGGGAATCCTCCGGCAGGGCGACCTGCACCGGACGCGCCGCGTATCGCTGCGCAAGCTCCTGCACGTGCACGATCCCGACTATCTGCGGGCCCTCGAGTCGGCCGACGGTCTGTCGCGAGTGATCGGACACCCCGTCGACGCCGCGGCTGTCGACGACTTCCTGCTCGCCCAGCGGGCCATGGTGGGAGGCACGGTCCTCGCCGCACGTCTCGCGCTGCGGGACCGGCGCGTCCTCTTCAACCTCGGCGGCGGCCTGCACCACGCCATGCCCGACCGTGGCCAGGGCTTCTGCCTGTTCCACGACATCGCGGTGGCCATCGCGCACCTGCGCGATCGCGGCTTCGGCGGCCCGATCCTCGTCGTCGACCTCGACCTGCACGACGGTGAGGGCACGCGCCGGATCTTCGCCGACGATCCGACGGTGCACACGCTCTCGATCCACAACCGTCACCTCGACGACGTCGAGGCCGTCGAGTCGACCAGCGTGGAGCTGGGGACCGGCGTCGGCGACGAGCTCTACCTGCGGACGATCGAGGAGGTCCTGCCGCGCGTGGTGGCCGATGTCCAGCCGGGGTTCGTGTTCTATCTGGCCGGCGCCGATCCGGCCCACGACGATCGTCTGGGCGACTGGCAGATCAGCCCCGCCGCCATGCTGTACCGGGATCGGAGGGTCATGGAGATCGTCCGCCCGCAGGAGTCGCGTTTGCCCGTGGTGATCCTCCTCGCCGGCGGCTACGGGCACCAGGCGTGGCGTTACACGGCGCGCTTCGCGACCTGGCTGGCCACCGGTACCGCGGTGGAACCGCCGACGACGGCCGCCCTGCCGATCACCGACTACCGGCGCCTGGTGCGCCATCTGAGCGAGCCCATGTTCCTGTCCGAACCCTCGGACGACGACTGGGGCCTGACCGAGGAGGACATGCCCGGACCGAACTCGATCGCGGCGAAGCGTCTGCTCGGACGTTACACGGTCCACGGAGTCGAACTCGCGCTGGAACGCATGGGTTTCCTGCGCAAGGTGCGGTCGTTGGGTTACGAACACGTCATGGTCGAGGCCGACCTGGACAATCCGCTGGGGGACACCCTGCGCGTGGTCGCCGCCACCCCGGACCGGCCGGTGATCATGGAGCTGCGCGGTCGGATCGAGTGGAAGATGGTTCCCGGTCTGCGCGTCCTCTTCGTGGAATGGATGCTCAGTCAGAATCCACGCTCGGACTTCCCGGCGCACCGGCCGGGACTGTCGGGTCAGAAGCATCCGGGCACCGGCCTTCTGCGCGACGTCGCGAGCCTGCTGCTGCTCGCCTGCGAGCACCTCGAACTCGACGGGATGGCGTACGTGCCATCGCACGTGGCGCTGGCGGTGCAGTCGGCGGGACTGGCGGGCTTCGTCGACGACGAGTTCGGTCGGCACTTCCACGCCGCGTTGCGGGCGCTGCGCGGACATCCCTTCCTCGAGCGGGTGCGGCTGCTCGAGGCCGGAGCCGTGGTGGAGCAGCAGACCGGAGAGCCGATCCGATGGCACCCGACGACCATGTTGGTGCCGGTGAGCGACGCCGCGAAGCGGCGTGTCGATCCGAACTGGACGCTACCGCGCGAGGGCGACCCGGTCTACGAGGTCGTGGAGGAACGAGAAACGGGCCGAGCGCTCTGACGCCCGGCCCGTTCCGTGAAGGAGTCGGAGGGAGAATCTGCACTCTTCCCGGCCACGAGCGCTTCTCCTCCCTCCGTGCCGTGCACTATGGGCGAAGCCGTCCCGTATATCCAGTCTTGATTCGTGATATCGCCGATCGTTTCCACTTCGAGCCGTATCGGGTGGGGGAGGATTTCCTCGATTTTCCCCCTGGACAACCAAACATCTGTTTCACATACTGCCGGTCACCAAACAGATGTGTGGTCTCGGGCCTCCCGGATGGGGAGAAGACGAGGCACGCATCCGACGCCCCACCGGGGGCACCCTCGAATCCGGGATCCGGAGCGCATGCGCCGCAAGTGGTTCGCCCACGTCGACATGGACGCATTCTACGCGTCGGTCGAGGTGCTCGACCAGCCCCGACTCGCCGGTCGGCCGATCGCCGTGGGTGGACGCTCCGAGCACCGGGGCGTGATCGCCGCGGCTTCCTACGCCGCGCGCAGGTTCGGCGTGCGCAGCGCCATGCCCACGGCCGAAGCGCTGCGCCGCTGCCCGGAGCTCGTGCTGATCCCCGGACGCATGGAGCGCTACGCCGAGAAGAGCCGCGAGGTCATGCAGATCCTGCGGCAGGTCGCGCCCGCGGTCGAACCCCTGTCCCTCGACGAGGCCGCACTCGATCTCACCGGCTGTGCCCGTCTGCACGGCGCCGACGTCGAGATCCGGGGCGATCGCCGCGAGGACTGGTCCCGGTTCGCCCTGGAGCTGCGCCGGCGCATTCGCACGCGCACCGGTCTCTGGTGTTCGATCGGTCTGGGCGAGACCCGACGCATCGCGAAGATCGCCAGTGACCTCCGGAAGCCGCGGGGTGTGGCCGTGGTGGAGGCCGGCGCCGGCCCGGATTTCTTCTCCGGTCTGCCCATCGAGCGACTGTGGGGCGTCGGTCCCAAGATGCGCGAGCGCCTGCGCGCGGCCGGAATCCGTACCGTGGCCGATGTCGTCGCCACGCCGCGCCCGGAGCTCGCCGCCCGCTTCGGCAAGGCCGGACCGTTGTTGCACGACGTCGTCCATGCCCGCGAGACCGGCCGCGTCGATCCCGACCGTCCACACAAGAGCGTCAGCCACGAGACCACGTTCTCCGTCGACCGTACCGGTCTCGAGGAACTCGAGCCGGTGTTGCAGAGGTTGTCCGACAAGGTCGGGGCACGCCTCCGCCGGGCCGGCCTGGCGGGGCGGGTGATCGTCCTCAAGATCCGCGACCGCGGCTTCCACACCTTCACCCGTCGGCGCTCCCTGGCCGCGGCCACCGACTCCGACACCACCATCTACGAGACCGGCCGAAGGCTGCTGGAGTCGATGGACTGGGACCGGGTCCCCGTGCGCCTGATCGGCATCGGGGTCACCGACCTGGCCAGTGTGTCGGCGCAGCAGGGCGACCTGTTCGCCAGCGAGATCGAGCGCGAACGGCCCCGGCTCGAGCGCGCCCTCGACGCGGTCCACGAACGCTTCGGTGAGGGCGCCATCGGTCACGCCCGCAGCGTGCTCGATCCACTGCGCCGCCGTGACGGCGTGTCATGGCTGCCCAGCGCCCCCGCCCCGAGTGCGCCCAGGACGGCCGACGACGACGACTCCGACCCCAGGGAGAACTGACATGTCCGAGCCCCACCGGATTCCCCGTGTCCATCTGTCCGAACTCGAATCCGCGCGTGTCCGCGAAGTGGCCACGACTCCCGCGGGTGACCTCGACGCCCTGGCGTTGGAACAGGGACTGCGGGACGCGCCGGGCGACGCGGTCCTCTTCGAGTGGGACGAATCCAGCGAGGACGCGGGGTCGGTCGACCTCCGTGGCCTCTACGCCGTGCTCGGTGCGGCGGCCCGGGCCCAGCGCGTGTTGTTCCCTGCGCGCTGGTTGCCCGTGCGTCGGGCGTCCGACGACGCCGCGAGTGTCCCTGACCCGTCTCCGCGCGTTCTGGCCTTCGCGCGGAGCGACACGGCTCTCCAACGCCTCTTCGCGGAGGCCACCCCGGAACTCGAGGCCCGCGGACTCGCGCGGCCGGACGAACCGGTGGTGTTGCTGGGTGTCGAGGGTGATGCGCTCGCGAACGGCGCGGGTTCCGATGCCGCGGAACTGCGCCGTCGTGCCGAGCACTGGATCCAACGGCTGGGCGCCGACCGCGTGGCCCTGGCCGTCCCCCCGGACTCCGCCGACGACCATCCATTGGCTCGTCTCGCGCGCGACCGGGCTCTGCCCCTGATGGTCCTCGGGGGCGCGCGGCGCCGGCAGGGTGAGCGCGTCTCGACGCCCATGTTGTGGACCGACTTCCAGCTCGACGTCGAGCACCGTCTGCCCGACGACGAGCAGATCGCCGGACTGCGCGATCTGCTGCACCGCGGTTCGCTCCTGCGAGAGCGCACCCTCCACGAGCGTCTTCCCTCCTCGTGGCGGGCGCGTCTCGACGCCGAGCTCCGCGCTCTGTACGCCTGGCACGTCAGTCCGCTGCTGCGGCGGGTGTCGGCGCTCGTGCAGTCGATCGAGTCCGTGGGTGGAAGCCGCGTCGAGGCGCCGCTGCCGGGCCTGCACTCGGTCACGGCCTACCTGCTGGGTCTGACGGATCGGCGCCCGGTCGAGATGGCGTTCGGCCTGGTGGATCCGGTCGACAGTGCCCGCTCTCTGGCCGTTGCGCTGCAGTCCTTCGACCGCCGGCTGGTCGTCCACGTCGAGGACCAGGCCTGGCCGGCCCTGGAGGGTCGACTGGCGGCCTGGTCCGAGGCCGGTCTGCTCGCGCGCTGCGCCCCGACGTCGAATCGGGCGTCGGAGTACTGCTTCAGTGGTCTTCCCCTGGCGCAGCGCGTCGGCGTCCGCCGCGGGCGCGATGGCATCGGCGAGGTCGACATCGATCGCGCCGATCAGCGGGCGCTCGGTTGGTTCCACCTGACCTGCCGCCGGCAGGACGTCGTCGAGCGGCCGCTGCCGGCGTTCGGCGCCGACACCTCCGCGCCGGTCGTCGATCTTTCCGGCTCCCGGTCCCAGCTCGCGCTCGGGCTGGACAGCGATGTCCCGGTCCAGGAGAACACCGCGTGACACCTCCCCGTCGCCGCGAGCTCACCGCACGTCAGGAAGACGTCCTGCGCACCCTGGTGCGCTGGATGCGCGAACACGGCTATCCGCCCACCATGCGCGAACTCGGCCAGGCCGTCGGTCTGTCGAGCACGCGCAGCGTGTCGGACCACCTGGTCCGCCTCGAGGAAATGGGGTTCATCCGCCGCCGTCGGGACCGCTCCCGGGCGATCGAGATCCTGCGGGAACCCGCGGACGCATCTCCGAGCGTCCACGGTTCGCCCGTACTCTCGGACGACCGGGTCGAGGTTCCGATCGTGGGGGAGGTTGCGGCGGGGAGCCCCATCCTCGCGGCGGAGAACGTCGACGGAATGCTGACCGTCGACTCGGGTCTGGTCCGCGATAGCCGGTCGTACTTCCTGCGGGTCCGCGGCGAGTCGATGGTGGAGGCCCACATCTGCGACGGCGATCTGGTGCTGATCCAGCCCCAGCAGGAGGCCCGCAACGGGGAGATCGTCGTGGTGCTGATCGACGACGACGCCACACTCAAGCGCTTCTACCGGCGGGACGGCTACATCGAGCTGAAGCCCGAGAACGAGGGCATGGCCAGCATCATCGTCACCCCCGAGATGGGCGAGGTCCGGGTGCTCGGTCGTCCGGTCGGGGTGTGGAGATCGATCTAGACCCCTCGACGAACCCTCTGCGGCCCCTCAGCGGCCGAGCAGAGCCTCGTGGACGTATGCTTGCGAAGACGGCCGAGCGCCCGTAGCCTGGCTTCTCACAGGCGGCCCCATCGTCTAGTGGTTAGGACATCACCCTTTCAAGGTGAGGACACGGGTTCGATTCCCGTTGGGGCTGCCATCCCGATCTACGACGAGCCGTCGTGGCCGCTCCGCCGGAGCCGCGCCACGGCGGCTTTCGTCGTTCAGCGCCGCACCTCGAAGATCCTGTGCCCCCGGTGCTCGGTCCCGTACTCGTCGGTCGCCCGCACCTCGATCCGGTGGACGCCGGCATCGAGACCTTCGGTGGGAAGATCGGCGAACCACAAGTGCGTGGTCGCGACCGGTCCCACCCAACCCTTCATGCTGTCGGCGTGGCGGGCCATGTGCTCGAGCACCCAGGGATCCTCCCGCACCTCACGCTCCATCTCGACCCAGGGACCGTCGTCGACACGCATCGCGACGCGTGAGCGCGGACCACCGTTGAACAGGTTCACGTACACGTCGGTCGAGGGCAGTTCGTCGAAGAGCAAGGGACCGACCTGCAGCTCGCCGGGACGGTAGGACTCGAGCAGCGCCACACCGAGTTGGTGGTAGGCGCGGTCGAAGCCGATCCGCATCTGGTGATCGGCTGGGTGCCCCGCCGCGCGGTAGTGTGCCACCGCCTCGTTGGCGTCGATCGACAGGATCGTGTAGCCGTTCGGCACGCCGTCGCGCTGCACGGTCACGGGCACGCCGCGCTCGTCGTGCGGGCCGGTCCACCAGCTCCCGCAGACGGTGGCCAGCACGTGATGGTGCAGCGGCTCGTCGCCCGGCCAATCGTCGGACTCGTCGAAGTGGTGGTGCTCCACGAGATGCGTGTGGCCGGCGAACGAGAGCACGTGGTCGCGCTCGCCGAGGATCCTGAACAGCCGATCGCGATCGAGCACGTTGATGTACGGCGCTTCGGGATCGACGTGGCTGCGCAGGGGGATGTGCATGGTCACCACGACGAGGTGATCGCCGGGAACCAGCGCCAGGTCGGCTTCGAGCCAGTCGAGTTGACGCTCGGACAATCCGCCGTAATAGCCGCCGGCACCCCGCACGGGAGCGTCCTCTTCGCCGCGGCTCGTGCCACGGTAGACCACGTCGTCGAGCACGACGAAGTGGGCACGGCCGTAGGTGAACGAATAGGTCGTCGGACCGAGGTAGCGCTGGAAGGTCGCGAGCGAGTGCTCGTCGTCGGGCGACAGGAAGTTCAGCTCGTGGTTGCCGGGGACGTTGTACCAGGGCACGCCCAGGGCCCCGAGCAGATCGAGGTAGCGCGGGAACAGCGAGAGGTCGTCGTAGAGGAAGTCGCCCAGGGTCATGCCGAACGCGGCGTCGGTACCCGCCAGCTCGTTCAACACGTCCTCGCGGATGTAGTCGAGTTCGACGTGGCTCTGCGGCTGGGTGTCGGCGAAGAGGATCACGTCGAAGGATTCGGGTTCGTCCACGGGCACCAGACCGAAGTCGATGGAATCGGGCAGAGGGCCGGTGGGCGCCAGGCCCGGATACGCCAGATCGAGTTCGGCGGGCGTGCCCTCGGGCCGGTGCACGTGGTAGAAGCGCGGCACGCCGTTCGGCGCGAGCTGCGTGCGGTAGCCGCTCGGCTTGACGACGAAGATCACGTCGCCCTCCTCGACCTCGAGTTGCCATCGCCCCTGTGCGTCGGTGGTGACCACGCGATGGCCGTTGCTCACGGCCACGTCGGCGAGTCCGGCCTCGCCGGTGTCACGGCGGCCGTCGGCATCGGCGTCGACGTACACGTGGCCGCGGGCGGTCTCGGCCGCGGTGACCGCGGTGGGGGCACAGGACACGAGGGCGAGCACGCACAGGGTGCGCAGCGTTCTGGTCATCGCACGATCTCCTGGAGCGGTGGTCCGCCGACGGCGGACCGGTCACGGGCCGGGCGCAGGACCCACGAGCCTGCCCAACGGGCCGACCCGCTGTCGAGAGGAGTTTTCGTGAAGGATGGACGGCCGCGGGGTGTCCCGAAATCGTGATCGACGGCCCTCGTGACCTTTACCGCCGGGCCGGGCGCACCTAGCCTTCTGCCGGTTCCGCGCCCGCCGGTCGCGGGGCCGTTCCCCCGCCCAGTCCGCGATCGACCGCTGTCCCGTCTTCGGAGGATGTCATGCTGCACCTGCCCCAGCGCCCCCGCCGCAATCGCAAGAACGAGGTCGTCCGGTCGTCGCACCGCGAGACCTGGGTCGGTCCCCAGCACTTCGTCTATCCGCTCTTCCTGCACGCGGGCAGTGGCAAGCAGCCCATCGAGAGCATGCCGGGCAGCGACCGCCACGACCTCGACACTCTGCTCGACGAGGTGGGCAAGGCGCGCGAACTGGGCGTGAAGAGCGTGGTGCTCTTCCCCGCCGTCGAGGAATCGCTCAAGAATCCGACCGGCGACGAGTCCTACAATCCCGAGGGCCTGATCCCGCGGGCGATCCGCCGGGTGAAGGAGAGCTTCGACGACGTCATGGTCTTCACCGACGTCGCACTCGACCCCTACAACTCCGACGGCCACGACGGCATCGTGCGCGACGGCCGGATCCTGAACGACGAGACGGTCGAGGTGCTCTGCAAGCAGGCGCTGGCCCAGGCGCGCTCCGGCGCCGACGTGATCGCGCCGAGCGACATGATGGACGGCCGCATCGGCGCGATCCGCGAAGCGCTCGACGATGACGGCTTCACCGAGGTGTCGATCCTCAGCTACTGCGCCAAGTACGCCTCGAGCTTCTACGGACCGTTCCGCGACGCGCTCGACTCGGCACCGAAGGCGGGCGACAAGAAGACCTACCAGATGGATCCGGCCAACGTGCGCGAGACCCTGCGCGAGATCGAGCTCGACGAGGACGAGGGCGCCGACTACCTGATGGTGAAGCCGGCCGGGCCGTACCTCGACGTGATCCGCTTCATGCGCGAGGCGACCACGCTCCCGGTGGCCGCTTACCAGGTCAGTGGGGAGTACGCCATGCTGAAGGCCGCGGCGGCCAACGGCTGGCTCGACGAGCGTGCCACGGTGCTCGAATCGTTGCTGGCGATCCGCCGCGCCGGAGCCGACGTCATCTTCACGTACTTCGCGGTGCAGGCCGCCGAGTATCTCCGTCAGGGATAGCGACTCACCCCGTACGGAGACGGGCGGCGGTGGTCAGCCCATGGATCTGACCACCGCCGCCGATCGCCGCATCTCCTCGATCATCGCGTAGAAACCGTTGCGCCGGTTCGGCGAGAGGTGGCGGTCGAGTCCGATGCGCTCGAAGGCGGCGTCGAGGTCCACGGCCAGGATCTCTTCGGGGGTCTTGTCGCTGAACAGCGTCCGCAGAACGGCGAAGAGCCCCTTGACGATCGCCGAGTCGCTGTCGGCGTTGAACCGCAGCTTCTTCTGACCGTTCTCCTGCACGATGTCGGTCTTCAACCAGACCTGACTCATGCACCCTTCAACGCGGTACTTGTCGGTGTGGTAGTCCTCGGGCAGGGGCGGCAGTTTCGCCCCCAGCCCGATGATGTACTGGTAGCGATCGCTCCAGTCGTCGAAGAACAGCAGATTGCTCTCGAGTTCTTCGTAGTCCACGTCAGACCTCCTGGTGAACCGCGCGCTTCCTACTCGAGCAACGCCGCGGCGAGTGCCGGGATCGGAGCGCCGGTGGGGCGGCCGTGCTGCCAGTCGCCACCTTCGGTCGCGCTTCCGGCCACGTCGAGATGCGTGAAGGGGAGCGGACGCTCGCTGCGCAACCCGTGGTCGGACAGACCCGCGGCGACCACCAGGAACGCCATGGGGAACTGATGACCGCGCGGCGTCGCCGAGCTGGGCTTGTTGTTGCAGCTGAGTACGTCGTCGGCCTTGCTGCGCGGAGCGATGAACTCGAAATCCTCGCGCCGCGAGCGGTTGACCTCGAAGGTGTCGCCCCACAGATCCCCGGCCTCGCTCAGGCGGGCGCCGATGCTCTGCGCGCGGGCGGCGCCGTTCTCGACGGCAATGGTGTTCGGGCCGGCCGCCAGCGCGGCGTGGCCGGTCAGGGTGGCGGCGCTGAACAGCATGGGGTTCTCGGCGTCGACGGCCTTCTCGCGCAGGTGGCTGAGGCAGTCGGCCAGGACCAGGCGTCCCTCGGCGTCGGTGTTGCCGATGCGTACGCGGATGCCGGCATGGCTGGTGATGATCTCGTCGCTCACGAAGCAGTCCTCGCCGACGCTGTTGCGCACCGCACCGATCTCGGCGATCACGCGTACGTTCGCAGGAGCGAGTTCCGAGACCGTCTTCACGAAGCCGGCCACGGCGGCGGCGCCGCCCTTGTCGCGGCTCATGCCGGCCATGTGGCCTCCGGCCTTGATGTCGGCTCCGCCGGTGTCGTAGACGACGCCCTTGCCGGCCAACAGGATCGTGCGCTCGATCGGTCCCGAACCCTGGTACTCGAGGCGGATCACACGCGGGTGGTGGCGTTCGACCTGCATCGAGGCGCGCCCCACGGCCATCATGAGCGGATACTCGCGTTCGAGCGTGGCGCGGTCCGAGACGATCTCGACCTCGACGTTCGATCCCGCGAAGGCGGCCTCGCACAGTTCGGCGAACCGGGGCGGTGCCATACGTTCGGGCTCGGTGCCTCCGAGATCGCGGGCGAGCCGGCGGCCGGCCTCGACGGCCCGGATCCGATCGCGGATCGCGTCTCCGTCGCGGTCGGCGACGAACCCGAGCATCTCCATGGGTTCGACGTCGGCTTCGCCGAGGGCCTCGCGTGCCTCCAGCGGCTCCCAGAGAGCACCGAGGGCCTGGAGGACCGACACGGCCTGGGCGTTGCCGTAGACCGGGTCGGACGGGACTCCGGCCACGACCAGGAGTGGTTTGCGGGCCCCGGCCTCGCGCGCGCGCTGGATCCCGCGCAGGGCGGCGTCACCGAAGCGGCGAACGTCGTCGAAGTCGCGGTCGAGCTGGCCGGTGGGAGCCATGACCAGACGCCGCCCCGCCAGATCGTCGGCACGACGAAGGGTGACCAGATGGTCGCTGCGCGCGTCGACGGCCGCGGCGGCGTCGAGGTGGGCCTGGATCTCGGGATGGTCGCCGAACTCCTTCATGGGTCCGACCGCGATCACGCAGTCGAATTCGGAGCCCTCGAGTTCGGCCTTGGCATCGGGCGAAACGTGCTTGAGTTCGACCACCACGGAACCTCCCACCGGAGTCTGGAGACGCTCGGGCGCTCCGGATCGGTCGAGGTGGCGGAGCGCACGGGCAGGAACGTAGACCCGCACCCGGGGCGCCGCAATCGGAGTGCGCACACACGAGGAGGCACGCGCGGCGTCCGCCGGCGTGCCGAGGGTGTCAGGGCTGTGATCGGACCTAGACCGACATGCCCTGATAGCGCGTGAGGGTCTCCTCGAGCGAACGGGCCACCGCTTCGCGATCGAGCCGTGCGCCGGGCCGGGCGTGCAGGGTCAGCTCGATCCGGCCGTCCAGTTCGTCGGCGTCCACACCGGCGAAGTGGTCGATCTGGTCGGTGGCGCAGCCGCATCTGCCGTCGCGGCAGGCGTCGAAGGCGCGCAGCAACGGCAGGCGAGGTCCGTCGTATCCCACGATGGACACCACGAAGGCGCTGCCGTGTTCGGCCAGCTGGTATTCGGCCATGGTGGAAACGGTCCTCTCAGGGGTGTCGGGCGGGACGACCCTGCCGCCGCCCGTCCCCCACATTATAAGGCCGGACGCGCGGTGGTGGGGGGCTCCGCAACCTCCCGGAAGGACCGATTTCGTGACCCTCCGCGGCGGCCGGGCTAAATCTATACTCTCGAGTAGCGATTCGGCGCGGATTGGATATGCTATGCGGCGCGCGGCCGGAAGGAATGATCCGCGTGCATCAATCGAGCGACCCGTCCCCCGAGCGAGGACCTCCACCGTGATCCTGACGGCGCAGGAAGAATTCGGACTCCGTTGCGCGCTCACGATCGCGCGCGCGGGGACCGACGACAGCGGCCAGCCGGCCTCGGTCACGCTCGGTCAGATCGCCGAGTCCGAGGGACTGACCCCGGCCTACGCCGGCAAGATCATGCGCCTGCTGGTCCAGGCGGGACTGGTCGAGAGCACGCGGGGCCGGAGCGGTGGTTACCGCCTGGCGCGCGCGGCAGAGAGCATCTCGGCGGACGAGGTGGTCCACGCCCTCGGCGGCAAGTTCTACGATGGCGAGATCTGCTCGCGGTCGGCCTCGGGCGAGGGTCTCTGCGTGCACAACAACGATTGCGCGGTGCGGTCGCTCTGGACCGGATTGCAGACCATGGTCGACGTCTTCCTGTCCCGGATCACTCTCCGGGACCTGGCGGTCGACGAGGCCACGATGCAGCGCACGGTCACCGTCGTGCGCGAGAGCCTGGATCAGGACCCGACCGACGCGGTCGGCGTGACGTCCGACGACGTGCAGGAGGGAGTGCGATGACCGACAACCGTCAGATCGAGGAACTCGCCCGCCGCGAGTACGAGCACGGTTGGGAGACCGAGATCGAGTCCGAACGGGCTCCGAAGGGCCTCAGTGCGGACATCGTGCGCCTGATCTCGCAGAAGAAGGGCGAACCCGACTGGCTGCTCGAATGGCGTCTCAAGGCGCTCGAGCAGTTCTTCGCCATGCAGGAACCGAACTGGGCGCACGTGAACTATCCGCCGGTGGATCTCCAGGACATCTACTACTACTCGGCTCCCAAGAAGAAGCCGACGCTCGAGAGCCTGGACGAGGTCGACCCGAAGCTGCTCGAGACCTTCGACAAGCTCGGGATTCCGCTCGAGGAGCAGAAGATGCTGACCGGCGTCGCCGTCGACGCCGTGTTCGACTCGGTGAGCGTGAAGACGACCTTCCGGGAGAAACTCGCCGAGGCCGGCGTGATCTTCTGCAGCTTCAGCGAGGCGGTGCAGGACCACCCCGAGCTGGTGAAGAAGTACCTGGGCAGCGTGGTGCCGACCACGGACAACTACTTCGCGTCGCTGAACAGTGCCGTGTTCACCGACGGCAGCTTCGTGTTCGTTCCCAAGGGCACCCGGTGCCCCATGGAGCTGTCGACCTACTTCCGGATCAACGACCGCGAGACGGGCCAGTTCGAGCGCACCCTGATCGTGGCCGAGGAGGGTGCCTACGTCAGCTACCTCGAGGGCTGCACCGCGCCGCAGCGCGACGAGAACCAGCTGCACGCCGCGGTGGTGGAGCTGGTGGCCCTCGACGACGCCGAGATCAAGTACTCCACGGTGCAGAACTGGTACCCGGGCGACGAAGAGGGCAAGGGCGGCATCTACAACTTCGTCACCAAGCGCGGTGCGTGCCGCGGCAAGAACTCCAAGATCAGTTGGACGCAGGTCGAGACCGGCAGCGCCGTCACCTGGAAGTATCCGAGCTGCATCCTGCAGGGCGACAACTCGGTGGGCGAGTTCTACTCGGTGGCCCTGACCAACAACGCCCAGCAGGCCGACACCGGCACCAAGATGGTGCACATCGGCAAGAACACGAAGTCCACGATCATCTCGAAGGGGATCAGCGCCGGGGCGGCGCAGAACAGCTACCGCGGCCTGGTCAAGGTGAACAAGGGCGCCGACGGCGCGCGCAACTTCTCGCAGTGCGACTCGCTGCTGATCGGCGATCGGTGCGGTGCGCACACCTTCCCCTACATCGAGAGCAAGAATCCCACCGCGCAGATCGAGCACGAGGCCACCACGAGCAAGATCGGCGACGACCAGCTCTTCTACTGCCGGCAGCGCGGTCTCAGCGAGGAGGACGCGGTGTCGATGATCGTCAACGGCTTCTGCAAGGAAGTCTTCAACGAACTCCCCATGGAGTTCGCGGTCGAGGCGGGCAAGCTGCTCGCCGTGAGTCTCGAAGGCGCCGTGGGCTGACCCGGCCCCGTTCCACGACACGACGAAGCGAAGGAAACGTCATGCTGAAGATCGAGAACCTCCAGGCCGCCATCGATGGCAAGGCCATCCTGCGGGGAGTCGACCTCGAGGTGAACGCCGGCGAGATCCACGCGATCATGGGGCCGAACGGCTCGGGGAAGAGCACCCTGGCCAGCGTCCTGTGCGGACGCGAGGAGTTCGAGGTCACCGGGGGCTCGGTGGCGTTCGAGGGCCAGGACCTGCTCGAACTCGACCCCGAGGAGCGCGCGGCGCTGGGCATGTTCCTGGGCTTCCAGTACCCGGTCGAGATCCCCGGCGTGAGCAACACCTACTTCCTGAAGGCGGCCGTCGACGCGCAGCGCAAGGCGCGCGGCGAGGAAGAGATGGACGCGGCCGACTTCCTGCGTCTGCTCAAGGAGCGCGCCGCGCAGCTGCAGCTCGACCCGTCGCTGCTCAACCGGCCCGTCAACGTGGGCTTCAGCGGTGGCGAGAAGAAGCGCAACGAGATCCTGCAGATGGCCGTGCTCGAACCCAAGCTGGCCATCCTCGACGAGACCGACTCGGGTCTGGACATCGACGCGCTGAAGATCGTGGCCGATGGTGTCAACCGTCTGCGCGACCCCGAACGCGCCACGATCATCGTCACGCACTACCAGCGTCTCCTGGAGTACATCGTGCCCGACTACGTGCACGTGCTGCAGAACGGTCGCATCACGAAGAGCGGCGATCGCCAACTCGCGCTGGAACTCGAAGAGAAGGGCTACGCCTGGGTCGGCGCCGAGGCCTGAGCCGCGCACCGAACCGAGCTCGACGCGAAAGGACGTGCAGTGAGTCAGCAGCAACCCTTCTCGGGCGGACTCGACGCCTGGATCGAGGCCCTGTCGACGAACGGCGGTGGCTGGAGCGCCGACGTCCGCCGTGCCGCCGCGGCGCGCTACCGCGAACTTGGGCTGCCCGGCCGCAAGGACGAAGACTGGCGCCAGATCAACCTGAGCGCGATCTCGGCGGTCGAACGTCAGGTGCCCGAGGCGCCGCCCGCGATCGAAGCCGATGCGCTGGAGCGGTTCGCGATCGCCGATCTCGGCGCGATCCGCGTGGTTCTGGTCGACGGCTTCCTCGTGCCCGAGCTCAGCGAGATCAGCGATCTACCGTCCGGCGTCACGATCGAGAGCCTGTACGGGGCAGCCGAGGCCGGGCGCGAAACCGCGCTGACCGGACTGCGTCGCGACGGCGGGGATCGGGCGACCGGCTTCGAAGCCCTGAATGCGGCGTGGTTTCGCGACGGAGTCGTCTTGCGGATCGACGCCGACGTGAAGGTCGAGCGACCCCTGCACGTGCTGCACGTCAGCACGAGGCACGACCGCCCGACCGTCGTGCATCCTCGCCTGGTGGTGGCCGTCGGCCGCAGTGCCGAATTGACGGTGGTGGAGGACCACGTGGCTCTCGACGGGAGCGACGATTTCGTGAATGCGGTGGTCGACCTGCAGCTCGACGACAACGCACAGGTCGACTGGGTCCGTGTGGTGCGGACCGGTGCCGAGCACCTGCACGTGGCCTCGATCCGATCGCGGCAGGGCCGGGACAGTCGTCTGCGCGAGCACGCGATGGTCGTCGACGGCGAACTCGTGCGCCAGGACGTGCGCGCACACCTGCAGGGCAGCAACAGCGAAGTCGTCCTCAACGGCTTGGTCGTCCTCGACCAGCGTCAGGTGGCCGACAACCACACGTGGGTCCACCACGAGGTCCCCTACACACGCAGCGAAGAAGTCTACCGCAACGTTCTGGACGGCAAGGCCCGCGGTGTGTTCATGGGGCGCGTCGTCGTGGCCGAAGGCGCGAAGGGGACCGACGCCCAGCAGAACAACGCGAACCTTCTGCTGAGTGACGAAGCGCAGATCAACACCCTGCCGCAGCTGGAGATCTACAACGACGACGTCAAGGCCAGTCACGGAGCGACCCTGGGGCAGCTCGATCGGGACGGTCTGTTCTACCTGCGCAGCCGCGGCATCGACGAGACCACCGCGCGTGGCCTGCTGACCTTCGCCTTTGCCAGCACCGTGGTCGAGTCCATGCCGCTGGCGGCGCTGCGTCGTTTCGCTCGGCGTAGTATCTTCGAGCACCTGCCCCACGAACACCTGAGCGAGGAGCTCGTGTGAACCAGGTCCGACCCGAATCGACCCCGCCCGTCCAGGACGCCGCGAACGACTACGACGTCACGGCGGTCCGGGCCGAGTTCCCCCAGCTCGCGCGGACGATCCACGGACGACGGCTGGTGTACCTGGACAGCGCAGCGACGGCGCAGCGGCCGCGCACCGTGCTCGACGCCATGCACGAGTACCACACCCACTGCAACGCGAACGTGCATCGCGGTCTGTACACGCTGTCCGAGGAGGCCACGGCGAAGTACGAGGCCGTGCGGGGGACGTTGGCCCGGTTCACCGGTGTGGACGATCCACGCCGCGTGGTGTTCGGCCGCGGGTGCACCGAGGCGATCAATCTGGTCGCCCACTCCTATCTGGCGCCGCGTCTTCGACCCGGTGACGAGATCCTGGTGACCGAGATGGAGCACCACTCGAACATCGTTCCCTGGCAGCTCGTTGCCGAGGAGAAGGGTGCGAAGGTGGTCGCGGCTCCGATCGACGACCGCGGGGAGCTGGTGCTCGAGGAGGTCGAGCGCCGGCTGAACGACCGTACGCGGCTGCTCGCCTTCAACCATGTCTCGAACGCGCTCGGGACGATCAATCCCGTGGCCACTCTGGTCGAACTGGCCCACTCCCAGGGTGTGCCGGTGCTGGTCGACGGGGCACAGGGTGGACCGCACGCGCCGATCGACATCGACGGCTGGGACGTCGACTTCTACACCGTGAGTGGGCACAAGGTCTACGGGCCCACCGGTGTGGGAGCCCTGGTCGCGAAGTGGGAGCACCTCGAGTCCATGCCGCCCTGGCACGGTGGGGGCGACATGATCCGGCGGGTCAGCTTCGAGGGCACCACCTATGCCGATCCACCGCAACGCTTCGAGGCGGGTACGCCGCCGATCGCGGCGGTGATCGGTCTGGGCGCCGCCGTGGAGTTCGTCGAATCCATCGGCCACGATGCCCTGGGCGAGCACGAGCGCCAGGTGCTCGAGTACGGTACGCAGCGGTTGCTGGAACTCGAGGGTGTGCGTTTGTTCGGCGAGGCTCGCGAGAAGAGCCCGGTGCTGTCGTTCGTGCTCGAGGGCATTCACGCCCAGGACGTGGCCACTCTTCTCGACGAGGAGGGCGTGGCCGTTCGCGCCGGGCACCACTGCACCCAGCCGCTGTGGGACCACTTCGGCGTGCCGGCGACCATCCGTGCTTCGTTCGGTTGCTACAGCGATCGTGACGACGTCGATCGCCTGGTCGAAGCCCTGCAGAAGGTCCGCAAGATCTTCGCGGCCTGACGCGACGGAGAACAGCCATGAAGAACGAACTCGTCACCTTCCAGCGTGACACCAAGGCCATTCTGGTGCCGGACGGCACGCCGGCCACGATCTCCGAGGGCATGCAGGGCCGGGTGACCCAGGCCCTGGGTACGAGCTTCACCGTGGTGACCCAGTACGGCCAGATGTTCCGGGTGGCCAACGAGGACGCCGATGCCGTGGGCAAGGATCCCAGCGACTTCGAGGTCGACATGCCGACCGGCGGCGATCTCGAGGAGAAGGTCTGGGGTCAGCTCGGCACCTGCTACGACCCGGAGATTCCGATCGACATCGTGCAGCTCGGCCTGGTCTACAGTTGCGAGCTCACCCCGCTCGAGGGCAGCCCCGGCCTGCACCACGTGGACGTCGTGATGACGCTCACCGCACCCGGCTGCGGGATGGGCGACGTGCTCAAGAACGAGATCGAGGAGAAGATCCAGATGCTGCCCGAGGTGGCCAGCGTGCAGGTCGATCTGGTGTTCGAGCCCGCCTGGAACCCGAGCATGATGAGCGAAGAGGCCCGTCTCAGGACCGGGATGATGTAGGCACGAGCGGGCTCGTCTCCGAGCCCGCCCTTGTCGCGGTCTACCGGACCAGGGTCAGTTTCGTGGTCGCCGTGCGCATGCCGGCGGCCACTTTTGCATGGTAGACGCCTGATGCGACCGCACGACCGTTCGCGTCCTCACCCCGCCAGGGGATCAGGTACGTCCCCGGCTGGAGCGTCTCGTCGACCAGTACCGCGACGCGCGCGCCTCGGGCGTCGACGATCTCCACGCGCACGGACATCGGCTGCTTCCCGGTCAGCTCGAAGCCGATCACCGTCCGGGGATTGAAGGGATTGGGCTGACCACGCACCCATCGAACGCCGTCCCGAGCCGGGGTGGGCGTATCACCGGGGTCGGCCGGAGCGTCGACCGCCACGGGCCCGAGGATCGAGGCGGCGTCGGTGCGCACCCGGCCCTCGGTGTCGGTGAGATAGACGTGGGTCCAGCTCTCGGTGGGCGGAACGTCGTAGGTCAGGCTCAGCGGGTTCGACCAGTCCCCGCCGTCGAGGATCGATTCCCAGTCGTCGTCGGTGAGCCGGTGGAAGTCCAGGGTCACCAGTTCCCGGTACGAGGCCACCGGCCCGACGAAGGCCGTCGGCGCCCCGCCCGGGCACCGCGCGACGAACACGCCGAGCAGGGGATTCGCCGTGGCCACGTGCAGCACCTTGCCCACGGTCGAGCCGAACTCGTCGGTGGGCTGGGTGTGGACGTCGGCGATGATGCGATCGGTCTCGCTGGCCGGGGCGCTGCAGCCGTCGGCGCAGTAGTAGAGACGGGGCAACCATCCCGACTCCACCAGATTGCAGCCGGACTCGGCGAAGAGCACCCGCTGCAGGAACGAGCTCTCGGCCGCGGAGAAGGCCACGCCGTCGAGTTCCTTCTGTGCGATGGTGCCCACGGTGTCCATGAGGGCCGCGGCGCGGTCGAAGTACTGGGCGATGCGGTCGCTGTGCGGGCCGGGGTCGAGGCGCGCCACGATCTCGTCGCGCCCGAACTCGGCGAAGCGCCGCAGGCGGTCGTACAGCGCCGGAACCGGCTCGACGTATCCGTGCGGATACGAGCAGATCACGCCCCCGGTGTAGGACTGCTTCACGTACAGGATGGTGTCGTGCCGCAGCTCGGCCCACGAGGCGAGCTGGGTGTTCATCTTCTGCTGCTGCCAGCCGCCGGTGCGCATGAAGTCGGGCGCTCCATCGATCTCGCCCGTTCCGGTGAGGGTGCGCAGGGCGGCGAGCCAGTGGGTGTAGAGGCTCGAACTCCAGAAGGTGTCGTCGTACGAGTCGATCAGGTAGCGCAGGGCACTGAGGTTGGCGGCGTAGTGGTAGGTCTCGAGTTCGTCCTCGAGCAGCGGCAGGACATCGTCGTTGCCCAGGGCGTAGAGCACGTCCAGCGGGTCGGGCAGTCCCCGGAAGGGCGTCGATCCTTGGTAGCGGATCCGGTCGTAGACCACGTTGCCCAGCACGTTCGAGTCGATCGTGAAGCGCTGGCCCATGAGGAGGAAGGCGTAGGGCGGATCGAGGGGCTCGCCCGACATGGGATCGCCGATCAGCACGCGTGAGTTGATCGCCTGCGGCTGGTAGGCGCCGCTGTCGAGCAGGTCCTCGAAGGCTTCGTACGTCGTGGCATCCCACAGTTGCGCGGGATCGGACAGCGTGAGCTCGGTCGCCATGGCGTCGAGGTGCGCGAGCGTGGTGTTGTCGGACTCGCCGATGAACACGCGCAGCAGGTCATCGATGCGTTCGAGCTGGGGGCGCACACCGGCGCGGTCGACGAGAGCGCGCAGGAGGAAGGCGTCGACGACTTCGCGCTGCACCGAGGGCGGCGCGCCGATCCCCGGCGGGATCGACAGCCGGAAGTCGATCCGGCCCAGCCACATGAGGCAGCGGAAGTAGCGTTCGAGTTCGGGTCGGTCGGTGTAGTGACCGCGCGGGACGAACTGGCTGAAGTCGACCGTGCGCGGCGTGTCGTTGAAAAGCGCGACGTCCTGCAGGCCGCTCGCGTCGCGGGCCGCGGCGACCACGGTGTCGTACAGCGCCTGGTTCGCCGGGTCCAGCGGCCCGGTGGTCTCGTCGCGCAGCAACGTCAGGGCCACGCTCAGGTACAGGTCGAGATCGGCCACGCAGTCCTGCATGGCCGTGTCTTCGGCGTGGGCGGCGGCGAGATCGGGCCAGGCCGCGCGCATCGACGCGAGCGCTCCGTCCACGGTCGGGATCAGTGTGGTGAGCTCGATGCCCTTCAGGATCTCGTCGAAGGAGCGGTGGAAGGTGTGCAGGAACAGATCGCTCGACAGGAACACGGGCAGGTCGGCGTGCCACACCCAGCGCAGGGCCGCGCCGTAGGAGCTGTGGTGGAGGCGTTCGCTGACCACGAAACCGTGGCGCTCGAGCAGGTCGAGTTCGCCGTCGCGCAGTTCGAGCGCGGTGATCACCGAATCGAGGAAGGCGGTGCCGCCGAGCGTGTCGTCGACACGGTGGAGGTAGGGGCCGACCGGCGCGTGGCGTTCGAGCAGGGCGCTCGCGGTGAGGTCGGCGTCCTGCTCGAGATGCGCGCGGTAGGCGTCGAGATCGAAGTCGCCGGCCGTGGCCGGACCGCAGAGGACGAACAGGGACAGGACGACGAGGACGGACAGCCGTGCCATCGGTCGGTTCCCTTCGACGGATCCGGGAGGCCGACCGCGCCGCACACCCGTGGGCGCGCGAAGGAGGGCGCGGCCGCTGCACTCCCGGTCTCCTTCACAGGATTCCGGGAGTGCGGGCCCGTGTCAAGATGGTGCGGCGTCGGTTGATGCGGCCGCACCAGCCGGGGTGCTCACCGCCGCGACCTGACCGGCATCTCGTCGAGGGCCGCGATCCCGTTCTTCGGGTGGATCCGTCGGACCTCACGGTCTCCGGCCATGATCACGTCGGCGGTGTCGATGATCAGCTGTTTCACGGTGATCGGGTCGAGGTCGGGCCGGATCGCCAGGATCTTGGCGGCCAGGTTGGCCACGTTCGGCGAGGCCATCGACGTGCCGTTCAGGGCGAGGCGGTCGCCGCCCGGGACGTAGCTGTCGACGTCGAAGCCGCTCGCGTAGACGTCGACCTTGCCGAAGGTGGTGAACGAGGTCTCCTCGCCCGCCTGGTCGACGGCACCCACGGTCATGATGTTGGGCAGTTCGATCGAACTCGGAACGAACTCCTCGAACACGTTGTCGTTGTCGGAGTTACCGGCGGCGACGCAGAACAGGACGTCGGGAGCCTCGGCCATGGCCTCGGTCAACGCCTGCTTGCCGATCTCGAAGTACTCGCGGGCCAGGGCCTTGCGCTGCTCGGGGTCGGCCGGGTCGTTGTGCGCGGCGAGCGCGGCCTCGATGTCGGCCACGCTGCCGCCCCAGCTCATGTTGACCACGCGCACGCCGTGGTCGCGGAAGTAGGCGACGACGGCGCGGTACGAGTCGGCCCAGCGCTCGATGCGTTCGCGGGTGGGCTTCGGCGGGATCATCTCGTGGTCGAAGCTGAGGCGGGCGTTCATGATCCGGGCGGCGGGGTTGCCCTCGGCGGCGATCCCGGCCACGTGCGTACCGTGCGAGTGGTTGCCGTAGGCGTTGATCGCCTCCATGAAGGGTTCGACCTCGTCGGTACCGAGTTCGTCGATCCGCTCCTTGAGGGCGTCGGCCTCGGGGCTGTCGATCGACATCTGGACGTCACGCAGTCCCTTCATCTGCCGCTGCAACCGCCGCGGATCGTCGATCTCGCCGACGGGGTACAGGGGCTCGGTGGCGCTCCGGGCCTCGGTGTCGAAGTAGATCCCGTGGACGTCGTCCACGTAGCCATTGCCGTCGTCGTCGGTGCCGTTGTCGGCGACCTCGCCGGGATTCGTCCAGATCTGGTCGAGTTCGGCGAAGACTCTCTCGTCGACGCCCGAATCCCACACGCCGATCACGACCTCGGTGAGATCGTCGCGGCCGGAGAGGTCGACCGATCGGGCCTGCCAGATGTCCTGCTTCTCGACGGCGTGGGCGTCGAGGAAGTCGGCGTACACGCCGGCGATGACGTCCTTGTGGGGTAGCATCATGTGCACGGCGAAGCCCTGCTGGACGAGGCTCAGGGCCAGGTCCTTGGTCAGCACGCCGTCGCTGCGGTCGATCTGCGGTTGGACCTGTGCCTGGACCATGCCTTCGAGCAGATTGCGATTCACGATCTCCATCATGCCCTTGCGCTGCTTGAGGTCGGCCTCGACCACTTCGTAGGGGAGGACGTTCACGCGGTCGCGCAGGGCGTCCTCGTAGGCCTCCTCGAACTCGCGCTCGGGCTGCTGGATCGCGTCGATCCAGGCGAGCGCGGTGAGCCCGGCGAGCAGCCGCTGGGCCTCCTTGCTCTCGAGCTCGCGCACCCTCGCGAGGTGCTCGCGGTAGTCGTCGTACCGGCCCTCGACGAGCGCCACCGTGCCCAGAGCACCGTGGTAGTTCTTGAGCGTGGTCGCGTCCTCGATCGCATAGGTCTCGAGGTCGGAGTGGAGATCGGCTGCGACCTCGCGGGCCAGTTCGAGCAGCAGGTCGCGGTCCTCGAGCAGGTCCACGGCCGCGCCGTCGATGGTGTAGGTGTGCCGCGGGAGGTCGTCCGCGCGCTCGATGGGGATCTTCTCGGCGTGGGCGTCGGCGACGACGAACAGGACGGCGAGCGCGGTCAGGGCGCGGAGGGCGAACCGGAGCATCGGGAATCCTCGGTTGGGGGCGAGCGGTGGACCCGTACAGTACGTCCAGCTGGGGATCGGGTTACGGCGGGACGACGAAGGGGCCGCTCCCGGCACGGAACGGCCCCGAGAGACTGCCGCCGTCGGGCTCAGCGCGCAAGCACCATGCGGCGGGCGCTGGTGCCGTCGTCGCTGATCAGGGAGTACAGGTACACCCCGCTCGACACGGGCCGGCCGGTGTCGTCCAGGCCGTCCCAGTCGGCGTGCAGCTTCCCGGGCTCGACGACGTCGTCGACGAGGGTCCGCACCTGACGACCGCGGGCGTCGTGGATCACCAGGCGGGCGTGCATGCGGCGCGGCACGCTGAACTCGATGCGTGTCGAAGGATTGAAGGGGTTCGGATAGTTCTGCCCGACCTCGGCCCGGCGCGGCGCGGGCGTGGTGCCGGCCGTGACCTCGGCCACGGTGCTCTGGATCTCGTCGCCGCTCGCCAGGCGAAGCGCCAGCCGGTAGCGGTAACTGCGGCCGATGACGGCCGTCGGGTCGAAGACCTCGCCGCCGGCCGCGCGCAGCGTGACCTCGACGTCGTCGAGGCGCACGAAGCGCTCGGGGGTGCGGGCCTCGGCGCGGTCGACCGCCACGTCCACGATCCGCACGCCGGGGGCCGAGCGCCACTCGAGCAGCACGCCCCGTCCGAAGGGGCGGGCCGCGAAGGTCGAAAGGGCGGTCGCCACCGGCGTCGCCTCGCCCTGGCCCTCGATCAGCCGGTAGAAGCGGTTGGCCTCGATACCGGAGAACTCCTCCATCGCGCCGCCGGGCCACTTCACCTCGACCGACTCGACGTCACCCCAGCCGAGACCGAACTCGACCTCGAGCGAGGGGTGGCTCATGAAGCTCGTTCCCGCGTGCACCTCGCGCATCATGGTCACGCCCGCCGTGGTGGTCAGGTAGACCTTCGCGCCGATCCCCATGCGGTTGGTGACGCCGCCGTCGCCCACGCGTCCCTCGAGCCGCAGGTTCACCCAGTTGTGGCCGGTGTCCTGGTCGTTGCGGAACACCATGCTGTGGCCGGTGAAGACCTGCGTGTAGTCCTGCGGCGTGGGGTCGTAGTAGGTGTTGTTCGTGGTCACCACGTCGAGGTCGCCGTCGCGGTCGAGGTCGCCGGTCGCCAGTCCGCGGCCGAACAGACCGGCGTCGAAGCCCGCGCTCTCGTTCGCCGGGGTGAAGGTCCAGCCGCTGGCGGGCCCGTCGTTGATGTAGAGCTGATCGGGGATGTCGAAGGGCTGCGAGAAGATGTTCGAGAAGATGTGCCCACCGGTGAGGATCAGGTCGAGGTCGGTGTCGTTGTCGAGGTCGACGAACTCCACGCCCCAGCAGTTCAGGTCGAACTCCACGCCGGCACTGGCCGCGACGTCGGTGAACGACAGATCGCCGGTCGAGCCGTCCACGCCGTCGTTGCGGTACAGCGCGTTGAGCTGGAAGTTCGTGACGTAGATGTCGAGGTCGAGGTCGTTGTCGTAGTCGGCGATGGCCAGGCCCATGCTCTGGGCCTTGGGCTCGTCGGCGCGACCGTCACCCAGGATCCCCAGGGCCCGGGCGCGTTCCACGAAGGCATAGTCCCCGGCCGGCCCCTGGTTCTCGTAGAAGAAATTGAAGCCGAAGTCGTTGGCGACGTACAGGTCGAGGTCGTCGTCGTCGTCCAGGTCGGTGAAGACACCGGTGAAGCCCCAGAACGGATCGTCCTTGCCGTCGATCACCGCGTCCGGGATCTGGCGCACGAACGAGAATCCGTTCCCACTCTCGTTGCGGTACAGCACGTCGACCTGGAAGCGGTAGTGGGCGATGTACAGGTCGACGAAGCCGTCCTGGTCGTAGTCACCGAAGGACACGCCCATCGACTCGGGCGGAGGGAAGTAGGAACCGTCGAACTCCAGACTTCCCGGCAGCACGGGAACGAGCCCGTACTGGGTCTCGTTCGAGCGATAGCGGTCGCCGCCGTTGATCTGCAGGAGCGGCTGCTCGTAGAAGTTCGCGATCGCCAGGTCCGGACGGCCGTTGTTGTTGACGTCGGCGAAGGCCAGACCGTTCCCCCCGCGGCTGTTCGACACGCCCATCTGCGCACTGACGTCGGTGAAGGTCCAGTCGCCGTCGTTCAGGAAGAGGCGGTTGCCCACCTCGCTGCCGTTGGTGAAGAAGACGTCGAGCCAGCCGTCGCCGTTGACGTCCTCGATCCCCACCCCCGGTCCGTAGAGGTTCTGCTCCTCCAGGGTGAGCGAGCGCGGGTCGTGCTCGAAGCGCATTCCCGTCTGCTCGGAGATCTCGGTGAAGGTGACCGCGGCCGCGGCGGGGAGGGTCGTGCTCACGCACAGGGCGAGAGCCGGGAGCACGAGACGACGCATGGTGTCCTCCGGGACGGGGTCGAGGTCGATCTCAGCGGGCGTCGACGTGTTCGGGTAGTGGGACCATCGAGAAGGGCTCGAGGGCATCGACGATCGGCGATCCGCTGGGCACGCGCGTGGGCACGGTCGGATCCGAACGGCCGTCGATCGTACGGTCGGTCATCGCGTGCATGAACGCGACGAGATCGTCGACCTCCTGATCGGTCAGGTCGATCGGGACCAGGCGGTCGTCGAGCAGGTCGGGGGTCAGGATCGGTCCCGGCGTGCGCGTCATCTGCAGGCGGCCCATGTATCGATCGTAGATCGCTGACCACTCGGGTCGGGTTTCCGGGTCGGGCGGAACGCCCGCGATCAGGTGGAAGATCACCACGTCGCGCAGACTGTTCGCCGTGCCGTGGCGGAACCAAGGTCCCGTCAGGGCCACGTTACGCAGCGTCGGCACGCGGTATCGGTGCACGTCCTCGGGATTCGAGGTGTGCTCCATGCGGCCGATGTCCACGCCGTTGCCGCCGCGCTCCACCGGGTACCGGCCGGGCGCGCGGGGGTTGTCGGCGACGCCGATCCGCGAGAACGAGAAGTCGCTGAACATGGGTCCGGAGTGGCAGGCGGCGCAGTTCGCCTTCCCGTAGTAGAGGTCGGCGCCCCGGAGC
Organism: Candidatus Krumholzibacteriia bacterium; assembly: GCA_035268685.1. Lineage (NCBI taxonomy): Bacteria > Candidatus Krumholzibacteriota > Candidatus Krumholzibacteriia > Candidatus Krumholzibacteriia bacterium. Next base: position 51,090 of record DATFKK010000170.1, read on the forward strand.
TGCTCGAGGGTCAGGGCTCGGTCGTCCCCTCGCACCCACTGGTCGTAGGCGCTGTCGATCGTCACCAGTTCGCGCTGGTAGGCGGCCAACGCACGCTCCAGCGTGTTCTTCCGGACGACCTGCTCGGTCGGATCCGCCTCCGCGGCTTCCCCGGGGAAGGCCTGCGCGAACAGGTCGACGTACTCGTCGATCTGTTGCAACCGGGCGACCATCGTGTCGGCCGCCGCCGAGTCGGAGTAGGTGTGGACGCCGTGGTTGGGCAGGTGGTAGCTCATCTCGTCGATGGTCGCCGTGGGTTGCAGCGACTGACGCTCCAGGCCCGCCGTCCGACCATCCCAGAGCAGCAGTCCGCGGTGGCTCGGCGGACCGCCGGCTTCGGCGCTGTTGAAGCCGACGTTCATCGCGGTGGGGGTGTTGCGCGGCATCAGCATGACGTTCTCGTCGGTGAGCACGCGCTCGGGACCGAAGCCGGACCCGCTGACCCCGGAGCTGAGGTCCACGCCGTCCTGCCAGGCCATTGCAGGGTGGTGGCAGCTGCCGCAACTGGTGTCGAGTCGTCCGGACAAGAGCTGGTCGAAGAACAGGAAGCGGCCCAGCTCCAGGCGCTTCTCGAAGCCCGGCTCCGACGGCGCGTTCTGTGGCGGATACGGCAGATCGCCCAGCTCGAGTGTCTCGAGGGCGTAGACCTCGCGCGGGTCCGGCCCATCGAAGTCGTCGTAGGGATTCGGGCGGTCGTCGACCGGAGAGGAGGGACCGCCGTCGTCCGAGCAGCCTCCGAGCGAGAGCAGGGCCGAAGCGGAGAAGACGACGAGGATGCACGTTGCGAGACCACGTGGCAGACCACGAGGCATCATGACGGTGTCCTTCCTGACGTGTGCAGCATGTCACTGCGCCGGACCCGCGGCGAAACGGGCGGGGAGCGGGGGGCGAAACCCTGGCGCAGCGAACTGAATCATACCCCAGAACAGGGCTCGACGGCAATCCGGAGGGGGGCGGATGGGCACCGGTCCGGCCCGGCCGGAAACTGGTGCTTCTGCATCAGTCGGCACGCCAACGACTTGTCTGGCACGAAGGTCGCATTTCCACAGTTGTCGTCGGAACGGGGGTTGTTATCGTGCCCCTGCACACACGACGTGGATTTCGGGTCCGGGACGAGGCGGAGTGGCTAGAACGACCAAGAGGGACCGCCGTCCCAACCATGTGACAAGCACACCGGTTTCTCTCCCGGACCCCACCATCCCCACGCCCACGTCATCCCGGCGTCCGCCGTCCCCCTTCGCCGAGATCTCGTGAACCAGCGCATCGCTCTACCCTGGAGCCGCTCCTGCTTCGTCTGCGGTACGGAGAACCCCATCGGTCTCCGCGCGCGCAGCTATCTGGTCGACGACCACGTCGAGCTCGCCTTCACTCCGCGGCCCGAGCACGCCGGGTGGACGGATGTCGTCCACGGTGGGCTGATCACGACCGTTCTCGACGAGGTGATGACCTGGGCGGCGATCGTCGTCCGCGAACGCGCCTGTTTCGCGGCCGACTTCTCCGTGCGACTGCGGAAGCCCCTGGTCCCGGGCACACCCTGTACCGCGATTGCTCGCGTGGAGTCGGAGCGCCGCCGCGTGCTCGGCACCGCAGCCGAGCTGATCGGTGCCGACGGGACCACCTACGCGACGGCGTCCGGACGCTACGTCTCGATCCCTCCGGAGAAGATGACCCACATGGAGCAGGAGTGGGTGAGCGAGCCCGGAGGATGGCCGATCGAGAAGCTCTTCGATCCCTCTTGATACACAGAACCGTAGAGCGATCCGTACGACGAACGGCGAGGCGCCCCCGAGCCCGCAGGCTCCCGGTGCAGGCCCGACTCCGGCGCCCCGCCACGTTCGTGACGTGCTCCAAGATGAGGGCACACCGTTCCAGACTACGGAACGGTGGGGCCGTATTCTTCCTGTCCTGCCGAATCCGGCGTACTCCAGGCTCCCGAGGTGTACACCGTGCCGAGCAAGCGCGACCGAGACGCCACCCATGCGAACAAGCTGTTGCGGCTGTTCGCCAAGCTGTTCTTCAACGACCGCGAATACTCGCTCACCGAGCTCTCGGAGATGCTCGAGTGTTCCAAACAGACGGTCCTGCGCCTCGTCGACGCGATCGAGGAGTCCATGGGCCTCGACGTCGAGCGAACGCGTCGCGGGAACCGGAGCTTCTTCCGTCTTCCGAGACGGAGAGCGGTTCCCGCGGTCAAACTCCTGAGCCACGAGGAGCTCCAGGCCCTGCACATGTGCGCGGCCTTCGCCGAGTCGCTTCTCGGCCGTGAGCTCTTCGACGAGGCCACCATGGGTCTCGAGAAGACCTCGGTCCTCCTGCCGGTCGAACAGCCGCCGTCCGAGGAGCACTTCGCCACCTTGAGCGGGGGCCACGTCGACTACGGCGAGCACGCCGACACCCTGCGGCTGCTGATCGAGGCGATGGAGGAGAAACGCGTGTGCCGGGTGCGCTACCGACGTCTCCTCGCCGACCGCGAGCGCACCTTCAACGTCAAACCGCTGAAGATCTTCTCGTACCGCGACTGCATCTACCTGCACACGCGGCGGGCGCGGGAACCAGGGCAGCCCTGGAAGGAGCCCAAGTACCACCCGCTGCTCGCAGTGCATCGGATCCAGTGGATCGACAAGACCGACCAGGTCTTCCGCGTTCCCGACAACTACGACTTCGAGCGCGACGTGAAGGCCGGCTTCGGTGTCTGGCAGAACGAACCCTTCCGGGTGCGTTGCCGTTTCACCGGCTGGGCTGCCGAGTACGTCGCCGAGCGGCGGTGGAGTCCCGATCAGGTGGTCGAGCAGCGCAGCGACCGCTCGATCGTGCTCGAGTTCACGGCACGGGGACGTCCCGAGGTCGTGTCGTGGATCCTCGGTTTCGGGCCGAACGCCCGGGTGCTCGAGCCGACCGACATGGTCGACGAGGTCCGGGCGCAGATGGAGCAGGCGCTCGCGGGCTACGGGGACGAGGACGCGCTCGACGACCGCAGCCAGTCGGCGTAGGGGAACAGCGCCGGCGTGCCGCCGGTGTGCCAGAAGAGGACGCGCGAAGCTCGGGGCAGGCGACCGTCGGCCGTCATCGCCAGCAGTCCCCCGAAGGCCCGTGCAGTGTAGACGGGGTCGAGCAGGACGCCCTCGGTACGGGCCGATCGGTGCACGGCGTCGCGCTCCCGAGCGGTGACCGTGCCGTAGCCGGGCACGGCGAACTCGTCGACGACTTCGATGGCCGCGCCGGTCGTCGTGCCGTCTTCGGTGTCGAGGGCGGCGATCAGCTCCGTGATCTCGTCGCGCAGGTCTCCGTTCGGACCGGGCTCGGGGTCGATCCGGACACCGATCCCACGTGCGTTCAGATCGGCCCGGGCCATCCCGACACACAGTCCGGCCTGCGTGCCGCCGCTGCTCGACGCGAACACGATCGCGTCGAAGTGCAGCGAACGGGCTTCGCACTGCTCGCGCAGCTCGGCCGCCGCACGCACGTAGCCGCGGGCACCGATCGGATTCGATCCTCCGTAGGGCACGACCACCGGTGACCGTCCGCGCTCGCGCAGCGCGGTCACGATCGTCGGCACCGTCTCGCCCTTGCGCGCCTCGCCGCACCAGTGCAGATGCGCGCCGAGCAGGTCGTCGAGCAGAAGGTTTCCGTCGCGCGTGCCCGGGTCCGCGCCCCCGAGTGCGAGGTGGCACTCGAGTCCGGCGCAGGCGGCGGCCGCGGCCGTCTGCCGGCAGTGGTTCGACTGTACCGCGCCCGAGGTGACGAGCGTGTCGGCGCCGCGCGCCAAGGCGTCGCCGACCAGGAACTCGAGCTTGCGAGTCTTGTTGCCGCCGAAGGCCAGACCGGTCAGGTCGTCGCGCTTGATCCACAGCTCGATGTCCAGCTCCGCGCTCAGGCGTCGCATGGGGTGCAGCGGCGTGGGCTGGGGAACGAGTTCGAAGCGAGGCGTGGTCACGATCTCAGTCCTTCCTCGGAGCCGGCGGCACACCGGAGAGCAGATCCCACACGGGCAGTCGTTCGCCCGCGAAATCGATCCAGGCCAGATTCTCCCACGGCGACCCAGGGGCGCTTCCGGCGAGCCACGCGGGCTCCCACGCGAACAGGGCGTCGGTGGCCGGTTGGGCGCGCACGAGGTCGGCGACGGCCGCGAACCAGGCACGCTGCCCGGCGGGTGTGGCCGGGGGGCCGTTGCGAAGTTGTTCGGTGGTGCCCACGACGTTGTGTTCGGCGTCGGCCCAGCCGAGCGTGAAGGGGTACGCCGTCTCCACGATCCACACCCGCCGTTCGCCGGCCGCCCGGGCCACGCGGTCGAGGGCGCGACGCAGCGCCGCGAGATCGCCGTGCCACCACGGATACCATGACAGGCCGACCACGTCGAAGTGCACGCCGGCGGCATCGAGTGCGGTCACGCGCGCGGCGGCGACCTTGCCTTCGGCCTGACCCGAGACGTGCATCACGATGGTGGTGGTGGAGTCCGACCGCGCGGTGGCCGCACGGAGCAGGCGCGTCGCGCCGGCGGACTCGAACGAGCCGTGGGGGAGCAGGATTCCCGGATCGATCTCGTTGCCGATCTGCACGGCGTCGACACGGCCGGCGAAGCCCGCCGTGATCGATGCCACATAGGCCGCGAGGCTGTCGGCCAACACTTCCGGTGCGAGACCACGCCACGCGCGCGGCAGTTCCTGTCGTCCGGGGTCGGCCCAGGTGTCGGACAGGTGCAGGGCGAGCAGGACCTTCAGGCCGTGGCGCTTCGCCCGCGTGGCCAGACGGTGGGCCTGCTCGCGACCGCCGTGCTCGTGGCGTGAGGTGTGGAAGACGCGCAGGCGGATCCAGTCGCCACCGGCTCCGGCCCACGCGGACACGGGGTCGATCCCGGGGTGCCGATCGGCGATGGCCGGCCAGGAGGAGAGGTCCGCTCCCCACATCGGACCCGCAGCCGGTGCCGATCCGACCGCAAGCATGGCGCTCAGCAGCAGGGCCACGGGCACGAGCGTCAATCCAGTGTCGCGAATCGATCCGTGGCTCGGATCAGGTGATCCACGATTCCCGGTTCGCTCGCCGAATGGCCTGCGTCGCCCACGACCTCGAACTCGGCCTCGGGCCAACGCCGGTGCAGCTCCCAGGCCGTGATCATCGGGCACACCACGTCGTAACGGCCCTGGACGATGAAGGTCGGGATGTTCCGGATGGTGTCGATGCCGTCGAGCAGCTGGTCGGGATGGTCGAAGAAGCCGTGGTTCGTGAAGTAGTGGCACTCGATCCGCGCGAAGGCCGCGGCGAAGGTCGGGTCGCCGGTCCGCGCGATCAGGTTCTCGTCGGGGTGCAGCTTGCTGGTGCTTCCTTCCCACACGCTCCAGGCGCGTGCCGCGCGGTCGCGGACCTCGGCGTCGTCGCTGGTCAGGCGACGGTAGTAGGCCGCGAGCAGGTCGTCGCGCTCGTCCTCGGGAATGGGGGCGAGGTAGTGCTCCCAGGCGTCGGGGAAGATGAAGTTCGCGCCCTCCTGGTAGAACCAGTGGATCTCCTTGGGCCGCAGCATGAAGATCCCGCGTAGCACCAGTCCCTTCACGCGGTCGGGGTGCTTCTGGGCGTAGGCCAGGCTCAGGGTGCTGCCCCAGCTGCCCCCGAACACCACCCAGCGATCGATGCCGAGTTCGGTGCGGATTCGCTCCATGTCGTCGACCAGGTGCCAGGTCGTGTTCTCCTCGAGCTCGGCGTGGGGCGTACTCTGGCCGCTTCCTCGCTGGTCGAAGATCACGATTCGGTAGCGCTCGGGATCGAAGTAGCGGCGGTACACCGGATCGCCGCCGCCGCCGGGTCCGCCGTGGACGAAGACCACGGGCTGGCCGTCGGGATTGCCGCACTGCTCGACGTGGATCTCGTGCAGGTCGCTCACCTTCAGGCGGGCGGTCCAGTAGGGTTCGATCTCGGGGTGGAGCGTGCGCATCCGGGGCCCTCCGGTGGTGTGGTGTGCGTCGCGGAAGGCCCCGGGGGAGACGGCGGTCGGGTCAGCGCACGAGCGTGACCTTGGTGTGGTCGAGCGTGTCGCCGGAGCGCAGGCGCACCGTGTACACGCCCGAGGCCACCGCCTGGCCGGTGTCGTCGAGGCCGTTCCAGAGGATCGAACCGTCGCCCTGTGGGCGGACCTCGTCAAGCAGCATTCGCACGCGCCGACCACGTACGTCGAAGACCTCGATCGTCACCCTGGTCTCGCGCTCCAGCGCGTACTCGATCGACACGCGCGGGTTGAAGGGATTGGGCACGGCGCCGCGGATCGCGGTGCGCGTGCGGGGCACGGTCTCGACGTCGGTCGCCATGGGCTCGCCGATCAGTTCGGTGAGGATGAACTCGGTGTTCTGCCGCAGTGCCGTTCGATCCCAGCGATAGGGCCGGCCCACGACATGGGCGAAGTGCCCGCCGGACGCCCGCACGGATCCGCCTCCCTCCGGTCGTCGCCACGCGCCGAGCGACCGGCTCGGGTCGGACGAATCGACGAAGAGGTTCACCGTCTCCGCCTGGGTGAAGACCGGCGACAGCGGCGACGACAGGGTCTGTGTTCCGGTCGCGGTCATCGGGACGAGGCCGGCCAGGTCGGGTGTCGCGTTGCCGACGGTCTGATAGGTGTCGTCGGACAGCTGCACGCCCAGATAGCTCTGTCGCGGTTGGGTGAGGAAGTTCGCTCCCCGGCGGGTGAGCAGCAGCAGATTCCCGCCCTGTTCGAGATAGCTGAGCACGGCCGCCTCGAGCCAGGGTTCGAGGTCACCGAGGTAGTCGTTGCCGACCCACACCACGGCACTGTATTCGCCCAGGACCGACGGGGGGATGGTGCCGGTGCCGCGCGGTGCCGGAAGGGACGACGGATACCCGGACGACGGCGCCGGGATCACGTCCCAGAATTCGAAGGGCTGCTGCCCGGTGAAGACGCTGTCCTGGTAGGCCGGCTCGATGGTGAAGCGGTAGGTGTCCCAGTCGACGCCGTTCACCAGGAGAATGCCGCGGTCGAAGCTCGGGGTCTCGATCCTACGCTCGAGCGCGTGCAGGACCCAGTCGTCGGGATCGATCACGACGTCGGTGACCGGGGCGCCGGCGGTGAAGCTCAGGGTCTCCACGGGCTCGTCGAGCTGCACCACGTGGTCGGTGCTGCCGAGTTCGTCGACCACGCGTAGCGTGATCGGCGTCTCGTACACGTGATGGGTCTGCACCTGCTGCAACGCGACGTCGACGCCCGTCTCGGTCGGCGCCCAGTCGAGCTGGAAGGTCGGGTACCACGGCAGCTCGATCCACTGCGTGAAGAAGGTCGTCAGGTCGCGTCCGCTGACCTGCTCGGCCACCCGGCGCACGTCGTCGGTGCCGGCCACTCCGTAGGTCACGTTCGGATCGCTGGCGTAGGCCTTCATGAAGTCGAAGAAGTCCTGGTCGCCGAGCACGTAGCGCAGCATGTGCAGTACCCACGAGGCCTTGTCGTAGCTGAGGTCGGCGCTGAAGATGCGGGCGAAGTCGTCGAGGCCGTCCTCGGGCACGCGGATCGTGCCGGCGCCGAGATAACGGGCGGCGAGCATCTCGTCGACGTAGCCGGCGCGCCCCTCGCTCACCTCGCGCCACAGCGCCTCGGAGTAGGTCGCGAAGCCCTCGTTCACCCAGATCTCGGTGAAGTCGGTGCAGGTGACCTGGTTGCCGTACCACTGGTGGGCGAGCTCGTGGGCGATGAGGAAGTCGATGCCCCAGCAGCACATGGAGCTGGCCGTCTGGTGCTCCATGCCGCCGCCCCAGGTGAACTGCGCCTGCCCGTACTTCTCGGTGAGGAAGGGGTAGGGCCCGAACATGGACTCGAAGGCGGTGAGCATGTCGCGCGTGGTGTGGGCCGCGTTCAGGGCGCTCGAGGCCTCGTTCGGGAAGCTCCACACGGTGACCGGCATCGTGGTGCCCGTGCTGGATTGCCACGAAAGGGTCTGCTCGGTGTAGGGGTACGCCGCGATCGAGATCAGATAGGTGGTGATCGGGTAGCGCTCGAACCACTCGTAGCGCTTGGTCGCGCCGAGGTCGACCACCCGTTCGAGCGTGCCGTTGCTGACCGCGGTCAGGTTCGACGGCACCGTGAACCTGATCGAAGCCGAGTCGGCCTTGTCGGCCGGCATGTCCTTGCACGGCCACCAGGCACGGGCGCCGAAAGGCTCGCTCAGGCTCCAGATCAGGGGCTGGCCGCTCACCGACTGCACGCCGAAGGAGCCGATCGACTGATCGGGCACTCCCTGGTAGTCGACGTGGAAGACCACGCGCTCGCCGGTGTCGTAGGCGCGGTCGAGCGCGATGTCGATCCGGTCGAGGGAATGGACGAAGCCGGTGCCGGCGCCACCGACGGCGGTCACCGTCATGGCGTCGTCGAGGTCGACGACCACGCGGTCGATGGGTCCGTCGACGACGGTGGTCTCGAAGCCGACGCGGCCACTCACGCCCTCGGTGCCCACGTCGAAGCTCAGGTCGAGGTCGACGAAGGTGACGTCCCAGCGCTCCTGGTTCGGGTCGACCGTCACCCGGCCGAGAGCGTCGCTCCAGCGGGCCGCGGCCGCGGCCTTGCGAGCCGCCTCGGCGTGGCGATGGGGGGCGTGGACGTCGAGGTCCATCGACGCGGGCGGATCGGCCGCGGCGGGGACGGTCAGGATCGTGATCGTGGCGGCGGACACGGCGACGGTCCGCGCGCTGCGGAGAACGGCGTGCAGCATGCGTGGATTTCCTCGGGCGACGGGGCGCGGGGGGAGGGGCCGCCGGGGACCAGCGTTCCTTCACCTTACCCAGAATCCGCCGGCCGTTGCACCCCCGACCGGCACGGAATTCGTGATGCAGGGTCGGGGCCGGACGGCGCACCCCGAGGCGCCGTCGCGCCGGCTCAGCGGTATCCGATCAGCGTCGCCGTGATCAGGGCCAGGGCTCCCAGGGCCCACATCTTCAGCATGAACGGCATGACGAAGCGCACCCACCGGTCGTAGGGTACCCCAGCCAGACCCAGGATCCCGACCAGCACCGCGTTGGTGGGAACGAGGATGTTGGTGAAGCCGTCGCCGAACTGGTAGGCCAGCACCGCGGCCTGCCGGGACACGCCGACGAGGTCGGCCAGCGGCGCCATGAGCGGCATGGTCACGTAGGCCTGCCCGCTGCCCGACGGGATGAAGAAGTTGCACAGGCTCTGGAACACGAGCATGCCCACGGCCGCCCCCTGCGCGCCCAGCGTCTCGAGCGGCTGGGCGATGCCGTGGATGATGGTGTCGACCACCTGGCCGTCGTCGAGCACCACCTGGATCGTGCGCGCGAAGCCGATGAGCAGGGCGGTCGTGGTGAGCTCCGAGGCACCCAGGCAGAACTTCGCGGCCCAGGTGTCGGGACTCAACCGCGCGATCACCGCGATCGCGATCGACAGGCCGACGAAGATCGCCCCCATCTCGGCCAGGTACCAGTGCCACTGGCTCAGGCCGATCACGATCACCACGATGGTCACCACGATCAGGGCCAGCACCGCCACGTGGGTCTGCGTGAAGCGCTTCTCCTCGACGTCCTCCACCTCGACCAGCGAGTCGACGTCGTGCATCAGGCTCTTCGTCGGATCGGCGGTGATCCGGCGCGTGTACGACCACACGTGGTGGATGGCCACGGGCAGGAAGATCGCCAGCAGCACCACCCGCATCGCCCAGCCCGAGGTCGGCTGCAAGCCCGACACCTCCTGGGCGACCAGCACCGTGAAGGGATTCATGAAGGCCGCGCCGTAGCCCACGCCGTAGCCCAGGCACAGGATCCCCACCGCGGTCACGGCGTCGAAGCCCAGCCCGCGCACGAGTACCAGCAGGATGGGCACGAAGGGCAGGTACTCTTCGGCCATGCCGATGGTCGCCGAGCCGACCGCGAAGGCGAACATGCCCGCCGCGATCAACGCGATCGGGACGTTGCGGAACCTCCGCAGCAACCACGAGATCATGGCGTCGACCGCGCCGCTCGCTCGCAGGACCTCGAAGGCCCCGCCCACGAGGAAGACGAAGAAGATGATGTCGGCCGCGGCCGCGAAGCCCGAGGGGATCGCCGTCAGGGCCTTGTGCCAGGGGACACTCGCCGGGTCCTCGACCGGCTCGAAGCTCCCGGCCACGACCTCCTCGCGTCCCTGGGCGTTCGTCTGACGCTCGTAGCTGCCCTGCGGGAGCACGTAGGTGAGGATCTGTGCGATGACGATCATCGACAGCAGCAGGACGAGCGTGTGCGGTACGTGGAACTTCGGCTGGGACATGCGTCGCTGGCCTCGCGGGAGCGGATCGAACGGGAACCGGCGGTGGGGGCGAGGCGTCACACTAGCAGCCGGTCCGCCCCCGGTCCACGTCGGGACGGTCGCGGTCGGACGGGTGCTCGCCCCGGTCCGCGGGGCGCGTTAGCCTGGGTCCGGTGCGTGGTCGTGCTCCGGCGAAACCCTGCCGGATCCCCGCTCGTACCCTTTTCTTGTTCCCCGCACGCCGATCCTCGGCGTGCGTTGTCTCGCATCCGAGTCCCGGAGGCCGCCCGTGCGCCGTCGCTCCTCGTGGTTCATGCCCCTCGCCCTGCTGACGTTCGTCTGCGCGCTCGCCGCCTGCGGACCCGGGGACGGCCCTGGTGGCAAGGACGCCGATGCCGCCCCCGACAGCACCACGGCGGCGGAGGCCAGCGTTCCCGTCGAGGTCCAGGCCGTTGCGCGGGGTCCGATCGAGGCGGTCATCCGCGCGACCTCGACCCTCGAGGCGGAGGAACGCGTGATCGTGTCCGCCGAGGCTGCCCGACGCGTGGTCGAGATCCTCGCCGAAGAAGGCGACCAGGTCGCCAAGGGCGCCCTCATGCTCCGACTCCAGGACGAAGAGCAGGAGAGTATGCTGGCCAAGGCGCGTACCGCGCTCGAGACGGCCCGTCGCGAGTGGGAGAGGCAGCAACGGCTGTACGACCGCGAATTGACCACCGAGAAGGCCTACAACGACGCCCTGGCCAACTTCGAACAGCGCCAGATCGAACTGCAGGACGCCGAGCGCGAACTGTCCTACACCCGAGTGCGGGCCACGATCGCGGGCACGGTCACCCAGCGTTTCGTCAAGCTGGGCGACCAGGTGAGCCCGGGGCAGCAGCTCTTCGAGCTGATCGACTTCCGGTCGCTGCAGGCGCTGGTCTACGTGCCCGAGAAGGAACTGACCCGCCTGGAGCCCGGCCAACCGGTCCGCGTCCGCGCCCCCGCGATCCGCGAAGAGCCCTACATGGCCACGCTTCAGCGCGTCTCCCCGATCGTGGACGCCCGCACCGGGACGGTGAAGGCCACCGTCGACGTGGGCGGTCAGCCGGGTCTGCGCCCCGGTCTGTACGTCGACGTCGAGCTGATCACCGAGGTCCGTGAGGACGCGCTGCTGGTGCCCAAGCGGGCGCTGGTCTACGAGGACGATCGCATGACCGCGTACCGGGTGCGCAGCGGGGTGGTGGAGCGCGTGCCCATCGTGCCCGCCATGAGCAACGACGCCTTCGTCCTGCCGGCGGGTGGCATTGCAGAGGGCGACACGCTGGTCACCGCCGGTCAGGCCGGGCTCAAGAGTGGTGCCCGCGTGGAGATCGTCACGCGGGAGACGGGAGCGCGATGAACGACCCCCGGCCCCGCTCGCAACGGTCGAGCTTCTCCACGCGCCGGCCGGTCGCGATCACCATGCTGTTCGTGGCCGCCGTGGTCTTCGGCTGGTTCTCGTTGGCCAAGCTGCCCGTGAATCTCATGCCGGAACTGACCTATCCCACGATCACCGTGCGCACCGAGTACGAGGGCGCCGCCCCCGAAGAGGTCGAGAACGACGTCTCGCGGCCGATCGAAGAGGCCCTGGGCGTGATCGGCGGCCTGCAGCGGATCAGCAGCGTGAGCCGGGCCGAGGTCAGCGACGTGGTCCTCGAGTTCGACTGGGACGTCGACATCAGCGACGTCACCCAGGACGTGCTCGAGAAGCTCGACCTGGTCTTCCTCCCCGACGAGGCCGAACGGCCGCTGATCCTGCACTTCGACCCTTCGCTCGACCCGATCATGGAGCTCTCGTTGAGCGGCGAGGGTGCCGGGTGGGAAGGCGAGTCGGGTCTGCGCCGCGCGCGTCGCCTGGCCGACCTCTTCGTCAAACGCCAGCTCGAGCCGGTCCGTGGCGTGGCCGCGGTGCGGGTGAAGGGTGGTCTGGAGGAGGAGATCCACGTCGCACTGCAGGAGGAGCAGCTCGAGCGCACGCGGATCTCGATCCAACAGGTGATCGACCGCATCGCGCAGGAGAACATCAACGTCGCCGGCGGGACCATCGAGGAGGGCCGGACGGAGTTCCTCGTACGGACCCTGAACGAGTACGGCGACCTCGAGCAGATCCGGGACACGATCGTCACGGTGATCGACGGCCGGCCGATCCGGGTGCGCGACCTGGGCGAGGTGGCCATGGCGCACAAGGAGCGCCAGATCCTCACCCGTACCGACGGGCGCGAGAGCGTCCAGATCGAGGTGTACAAGGAAGCCGATGCGAACATCGTCGACCTGGCTGCGCGGGTGAAGACCCTCGTGGGAGAAGTCGATCGCGACCGGGAGGCGGCGGACCAGGGGGGACGAGGAGGACGCGGCCGCGGCACGGCGGGGCTCGCTCAACAGGTCTACGACGAAGAGGGTGCCGTCCTGCAGGTCGTGGCCGATCGGTCGCTGTTCATCGAGAGCAGCATCGACGAAGTGCGCCAGACCGCGATCCTCGGTGGGGTTCTCGCGGTGATCGTCTTGTTCCTGTTCCTGCGCGAGGGCCGGTCGACCTCGATCGTCGCCGTGAGCATTCCCATCTCGCTGGTCATGGCCTTCGCGCCCATGAACCTGTTCGGTGTGTCGCTCAACATCATGTCACTGGGAGGTCTGGCGCTCGGCATCGGCATGTTGGTCGACTCGTCGATCGTGGTTCTCGAATCGATCTTCCGATGTCGCGAAGAGGGCGATGACGTGGTGACCGCCGCCGTGCGTGGCACCGACGAAGTCAAGGGGGCGGTGATCGCCTCGACCCTCACCACGATCGCGGTCTTCTTCCCGATGGTCTTCGTCGAGGGCGTGGCGGGGCAGGCCTTCGGAGACCTGGGCACGGCGGTGGTGGTGTCGCTGATCGCCTCGGTGCTCGTGGCGATCTGGTTCATCCCGATGCTGGCCAGCCGCGGGGCACGGACTCCGACCGTGGTCGGATCGGCACCGGTGGGAGAGAGCCGGCGCCCGCGGCTGATCCACTTCGAAATGGGCCGGCGTTTCGCGCGGTCGTGGCGCGAGGCCGGCTGGTTCTCCCGCGTGGTCTTCGCTCCCTGGTGGTGCGTGCGCTTCGTGCTCCAGCTCGTGCTGCACTACACGGTCGCACTGTTGCTCATGCTGATCGTCCTGCTGCTCGGCTGGTCGGTCCGGAGCCTCTTCCTCACGCGCGCGGGTCGGTTGGCGCTGGGCGGTCTCTTCCTGGTCGGATTCGCCGCCCTCCTGCACCGGATGGCCGGAGTGCCGCTTCCCGTCGCGGCCGGGGTGGCGGTGACGATCGCGTTGGCGATCGGTTTCCGTCTCGTGGACGTCGTCATGCGGTGGCTCGACGGCGTGTACCCGGGTGTGCTGCGCAGCGCGCTGAACCAACCACTCGGCGTGGTGGTCGTCGTGGTCCTGTGCTTCTGGGGCACGGTGGAGTTGGCACAGCGTCTCGACAGCGAGCTCCTTCCCGAGGTGCGCCAGGGCGAGTTCACGGTCGAGGTCATGCTTCCTGTCGGGTCTCCGCTCGAGGAGACGGAGCGCCGCCTGAGCGCGATCGAGTCGGCCCTGAACACCGAGCGCGAGCACATCCGGGCACTGGTCGTGACCTACGGCTTCGATCCCGCCCAGAGCGAGCGCAGCGACGAGGGCGAGCACACGGCGCGGTTCAAGGTGCTGCTCGAGACCGGCAGCGGAGCCGAGATCGAGGACCAGGTCGTCGATCGCGTGCGGTCGCGCTTCGAGGGCGTGCCGGATCTCGACGCGACGATCACGCGGCCGGTGCTGTTCAGCAGCAAGACGCCGATCGAGGTCGAGATCCACGGCGACGATCTCGACGCACTGCGCGACCGCACCGAAGGGGTGCGCACGGTGCTCGACGAGCTGCCCGAGCTGGCCGACGTGCAGGCCACGTTGCGCGCCGGGGCCCCCGAGCTGCAGGTGATCTACGACCGCGAGCGTCTCATGCGTTACGGCCTGGACCTGGGCAACGTGGCGCGCCTGGTGCGCGACAAGGTGCAGGGCAACGAGGCCACGCGTTTCAACCGCGTGGACCGAAGGATTCCCGTGCTCGTCCAGTTGTCCGAGGAGGACCGCGCGGCCGTCAGCGACATCGAGGAGATCGTGGTCAATCCCGGCGGGGAGCGGCCCATCCAGTTGGCCGCGGTGGCCGAGGTGGTCATGGGGGAGGGACCGAGCGAGGTCCGCCGGATCGACGGACAGCGGGTGGGTCTCGTGCGCGCGAACATCGAGCAGGGCTCATTGGGGTCGGCCGTCGAGGCCATCCGCGGCACCCTGCAGCAACGCATCGAATGGCCGGCCGATCAGACCTTCTTCATCAGCGGTCAGAGCGAGGAGTGGGATCGCAGCCAGCAGAGCCTGATCCTGGCCCTGGGGCTGTCGATCTTCCTCGTGTACGTGATCATGGCCGTGCAATTCGAGAGCCTGGTGCACCCGCTGGTGATCCTGTTCAGCATCCCGCTGGCCTTCTTCGGCAGCGTGATCGTGCTGCGGGCGCTGGAGATCCCGATCTCGGTGGTGGTGTTCCTGGGCATGATCATGCTGGCGGGGATCGTCGTGAACAACGCGATCGTGCTGGTCGACTACGTGAACCAGCTACGTCGTCGGGGAATGCCGAAGCGCGAGGCGATCGTCACCGCGGGCCGTGTGCGTCTACGGCCGATCTTCATGACCACGGCCACCACCGTGCTCGGTCTGCTGCCCATGGCCGTGGGCCTGGGTGACGGAGCCGAGCTGCGCACGCCCATGGCGATCACGGTGATCGCCGGACTGCTGAGTTCGACGCTGCTCACGCTGCTGGTGGTTCCCACCCTGTATTCGATCTTCGACCGCCTGGCGCCGGTGCGCGCCGACGTCGAGACGGAAGCGGCGACCGGGATGCGCCGTGGTCCAACGCCCACGACCTCCCCCGGAGAGGCCACGTCGTGAACGGCCCCCGCGATCCGAGCCGCGACGTCGCGGCCACGCTGACCCGCTTCGCCCTGCGGCGACGGATCTCGGTCCTGGTGTTGTTGATGACCGCGCTCGTGGTCGGGGGTGTGGCGGCCTCGGGAGTGCCCGTCGAGCTGTTCCCGAAGGGCTTCACGCCGTCGTTCCTTCGGATCCAGATCCCGTGGCGCGACGCACCGCCGCGCGAAGTGCTCGAGAAGATCAGCGAGCCGCTCGAGGAGGAGCTGAGCACGGTCAAGGGGCTTGACCGGATCGTGTCGGTGAGCTCGGTGGGCGCGTCGCGCGTCTTCCTGACCTTCAAGCACGGTACCGACATGGACCTGGCCTACCGCGAGGTTCGCGATCGCATCGAGCGGGCCCGTCGCGAGTTCCCCGACGACGTCGATCGCGTGTTCACCTTCAAGGAAGACGTGTCGGGGATCCCGGTCTCGGTGCTGGGCGTGGCCGTCGATCCCAGTGTGACCGACAGCTACAACCTGATCGACAAGAACATCATCCGGCGATTGGAGCGCGTGGACGGCGTGGCCAACGTCGAGGCGAACGGGCTCGAGGAGAAGGAGATCCTCATCGAGCTCGACCGGGAGCGGACGGAGTCCGCCGGGCTGAACATCTTCGACCTCGCCCAGCAGATGCGCGACGACTCCTTCACCATGGCCAGCGGCCACGTCTACGAGGGACAGAGAAAGCTGTTGCTGCGTTCGGTGGCGCGCTACGACGACATTGCTGCGCTCGAGAATCGACCGGTGTCGGAGACGGGCATTCGCCTGAAGGACATTGCCAATGTCACCTACGGCGAGCCCGACAAGGACTACCGCGTGCGAGCCATGAGCCGGCCCGCCTACGCCATCGTCATCTTCAAGGAGGGCGACGCGAACGTCCGTGAGGTCAGCGCTCGGATCGACGACACGTTCCGGGAGATGCAGGTCGACCCTCGCCTCTCGGGGGTGGAGACGATCAAGATCTTCGACCAGGGCGAGGTCGTGGGCGAGCAGCTCGGGGTACTGCTCCAGAGCGGCATGATCGGCGGAATCGTCGCCGGTCTGGTCCTGTTCTTCTTCCTGCGCCGCTTCCGTGTGACCATGGTCGTGAACCTGGCGGTGCCGCTCAGCCTGCTGATCGCGGTCACGGTCATGTTCTTCGCGGGCGAGTCGCTGAACCTGCTGTCGTTGCTCGCACTCATGGTGTGTGTCGGCTTGCTGGTCGACAACTCGGTGGTGGTGGCCGAGAACATCGACCGGCTTCACCGAGCCGGAGCGCGCCGCCGGGACGCGGCCGTGAGCGGGGCCGGAGAGATCGCCCTGGCCATCACCATGAGCACGCTGACGACCATCGTGGTGTTCCTGCCGGTGTCGCTGGTCGAGGGGCAGGCGCAGTTCTTCCTGCTGCGCATGTCGATCCCGATCAGCGTGGCCCTGGCCGCCTCGCTCGTCGTGGCCATGGTCATCGTTCCGTTGGGCGTGGTGTTGACCCTGCCGAAGGACCGCGACGCCGATCGCGCGCGCAGGCTGAGGGGCCAGGGACCGCGGGGACGGATCGATCGCGCCATGCGCCGGGGCTACGACCTCACCTTCGAACGCCTGAACACTTTGTACAACCGGTTGCTCGCCCGTTCCCTGCGGCATCGCATGGAGCTGGTCGCCCTTCTGGTCGTGACGGCGGTCGCCACCGGCGCCTGGTGGAATGCGCAGGGTCTGGACATCGTCGATCAGCAGGAGGACGAGCGCAGCGGATTCGAGATCGACGTCGACATGCCCGACCACTACACGCTCGAGGAGACCGAGGACTGGTTCCTGCGGGCCGAGGCGCTCGTCGAGGAACACGCCGAGGAGCTCGGACTCGAGGGCTGGTTCCTGTTCCACGGCAAGACACGTGGCGAGCTGCAGGGCTGGTTCGCCACCCCCCGGACGGTCGATCTGACGCCGCAGGAAGTCACACAGCGCGTGGTGGAGATGCTGCCGGAGCGGGCGGGCATGGAGCTGAGCACCGGCCGCGAGAGTCAGGTCGACGACGAGGGAGGCGGCGGCGACACCTGGCGCGTGACGCTGAACGGGGAGGACGCCGACCAGCTCGAGGACGTGGCCGAGCAGCTGGAAGAAGTCTTCCTGAACGTCGACGGGGTGCTCGGCATCCGTCGCGACAACGTCGAGCAGCCCAACGAGCTCGGCCTGGTCGTCGACCGTGACCGCGCGCGCCAGTACGGGGTCGATCCGCGCGTGGCCGCCGGCCTGGTCGGCTACGCGCTCCGTGGACAGACCCTTCCCGACTACCGCGACGAGGGCCGCGAGATCCCCGTCCGCGTTCGCTACCGCGAAGAGGACCGCGACGATCTCGATGCCCTGGGTAGCTTCCTGCTGCCGACGGCCACCGGGGATTTCCTGCCGCTGTCGTCGGTGACCGACGCCCGGATGCTCGATTCGCCCCAGTCCATCGTACGCCGCGACAAACGCATCGCGCGGACCATCACGCTCGATCTCGAGCCCGACACCGCCGACGAGACACAGGACCGTCTCGACGTGCTGCGCGCGGGGGCGAATCTCCCCGAGGGGGTGCGCTTCTCCGCGGCGTCGATCCAGCGGGGGATGGACGAGGATCTCGTGACCATGATGCAGGCTCTGCTGATCTCGGTGGTGTTCATCTATCTGCTCATGGGCATGCTGTTCGAGAGCGCGATCCTTCCCCTGTCGATCATCTTCACCATTCCGCTCGCGGGCTTCGGTGTGTTCTGGCTGCATCTGGCCACGGGGACCGACCTCGACTTCCTGGGACTGGTGGGCGTCGTGCTGCTCGTCGGCGTCGTCGTGAACAACGGGATCGTCCTGGTCGATACGGTGAATCGGCTCCGGGTGAGCGGATTGGCGCGATCCGACGCGATCCTCCGCGCCACGGCCCAGCGCTTCCGGCCGATCATGATGACGGCGATCACCACCATCGGTGGCCTGGTGCCCCTGGCCCTGAACGGCCGGATGGACTCGGGAATCAGCTACACGAGCTTCGCCTACACCCTGATCGGTGGTCTCAGTACCGCGACGCTGCTCACCTTGCTCGTGATCCCCGTCTTCTACACCTTCTTCGACGATCTGCGCAGCGCGGCCACGGGAGTGTTCGGAGCCGGACTCGGGCGGCGGAGACGGCTGTCACCCTCGGTGGGGGCGGCCCGGACCGATCGAACGATCGAGCACGGTCCCGGTCTGGACCAAAGGCCACGGAGCGGCTAGACTGCCCGAGCGCCGGCTGCCCTGCCGCAGCCGGCGTCGCTTTTTTTCCTGCCCAGTCCTCCCCTTCGGCTCGAGGTTCCTTCCTCATGAACGACTCCCGGCCCGGCGAGGCCGCTCCGCGCGACTTCGTCGAGAGGGCCCTGAACTGGATCGAAGTGGCGGGCAACAAACTGCCCGATCCCGCTGTCCTCTTCGTGATCGCCATGGTGATCACCTGGATCCTGTCGGCGCTGTTGGCACCCGTCGAGTTCAGCGACGTCAATCCGACCACGGGTGAGCCGCTCCGGATCATCAACCAGCTCGATCCACAGAATCTCACCACGTTCATGACGAGCATGGTGAACACCTTCGTCACCTTCGCTCCGCTCGGTGTGGTCCTGGTGGCCCTCCTGGGTGTGGGCGTGGCCGAACATTCGGGCTACATCAGCGCCGGACTGAAGCAGATGCTGCAGTTCACGCCGGCGAAGCTGTTGACGCCCATGCTCACCCTGGTGGCGATCGTCAGCCACACCGCGGCCGATGCGGGGTACGTGCTCGTGATCCCGCTCGGGGGCGTGATCTTCTACGCCGCGGGTCGGCATCCCCTCGCGGGCATCGCGGCCGCCTTCGCCGGTGTGTCGGGCGGCTTCAGCGCGAACTTCATCCCCTCGGGGATCGATCCGCTGCTCGCGAACTTCACGCAGATCGGCGCGAACGTCCTCGATCCGGACTACATCGTGAATCCGCTGTGCAACCTGCTGTTCACGGGACTCTCGAGCGTCCTCGTGATCGCGGTCGTGTGGTTCCTCACGGACCGGATCATCGAGCCACGTCTCCGGGGGACCGAGATCGATGGCGACCCCGACGAGATGCCGAAGATGGAGACGCTCGGCGGCAAGGAGAAGCGCGCTCTGACGATCGCGAACGTGGTCGTGGTCGTGGTCTTCGCCCTGCTGATCGCTGTCGCGCTGCCGGCGGACTCGCCGCTCCGCAACTCCGAAACGGGAAGCCTGACCCGGAACGCCCCGCTCATGGGTATGATCGTGCCCCTGATCTTCGTGTTCTTCCTCGTTCCGGGTGTGGTCTACGGCTATCTGTCGGGGACCTTCGCGTCGCACAAGGACGTGATCAAGGGCATGAGCCGGGCCATGGAGACCATGGGCTATTACATGGTCATGGCCTTCTGCGCGTCGCTCTTCACCTATGCCTTCGGGCAGTCGAACCTCGGCGCCCTGATCGCGATCAAGGGTGCCGCCGGGCTCGAGGCCCTGGCCCTGCCGGGCGAGGTGACGCTCGTCGGGATCATCGCACTGAGCGCGATCGTGAACCTGCTCGTGGGTTCGGCCTCGGCGAAGTGGGCTCTGCTCGCACCGATCTTCGTGCCCATCCTCATGGGTGTCGGGCTCTCACCGGAGCTCACGCAGGCGGCCTATCGTGTCGGGGATTCGAGTACGAACATCATCACACCGCTCATGCCCTACTTCCCGTTGATCGTGGTCTTCTGCGCGCGCTACGTGAAGAACACCGGCATCGGCACGGTGGTGTCGCTCATGCTCCCGTACTCGATCGCGTTGCTGATCCTGTGGACGGCATTCCTGGTCGTCTACTGGCTGATCGGGATCCCGCTGGGCTTCGAGGCCGGTTACGTCTATCCGCCCGGGAGCTGATCGACGAAGCGCGTTTCTGGTGTCCATGCACCACGCAACGGGGCCGGCAGATCGCCGGCCCCGTTCTCGTTGTCACACCACCGGTTGTGGTCTTGTGACCCGCGTCACGGATTCGCTGCCTCGGCACATCGGGGGCGGATTCGGGAAAACCTCTGCCGCGACGCCGACTTGCGCCGTCGGCGGCCCGGATTGCAACGACGAAACGCGCAACTCGCTACAAAATCGAATCTTGTAGGCCTCGTCGTCGGGAATGAGACTGTTCGCCGAGAGTAGGACTCCATGAGACCATCGACTCGCGCGCGTGGTCGCCGGCTGCTCGACCCCCTGTTCCGAACCCGGACCCCTGCGGGTCCAGAACCGATGAGGAATCCGATGCGTCGCAGCGCAACGTTGTTCGCGATCGTTCTGACGGCCGGCCTGGTCCTGTCGGCAGGGACGGCCCTCGCCGAGGAATTCGAGTACGTCGGGGCCGAAGGGTGCAAGATGTGCCATCGTGCCAAGACGGGGAACCAGTGGCAGAAGTGGCTGGACGGGCCGCACGCGAGCGCCTACGAGACCTTGAAGAACGATGCCTCGGCCGAGATCGTCGCCGACATGGGCCTCGATGGCAACGCCTGGGAACTCGACCAGTGCCTGGAGTGTCACGTCACCGCGCACGGTGTCTCCGAGGATCGTCTCGGCCGTCGCTACAGCGTGGAGCAGGGTGTGGGCTGCGAGAGCTGCCACGGTCCGGGGAGCGAGTACAAGAGTATGAAGACCATGAGGAGCCACGATGCTGCCGTGGCCGCCGGTCTGGTCGAGATCAGTACCGAGACCTGCACCGACTGCCACAACGAGGACAGCCCCACCTTCAAGGGCTTCGACTACGACGACTACGTGGCCCGGATCGCCCATCCGATCCCGGCCGAGGACGAGTAGCCGAGTCCCTTCGTCCGATCCCGGCCGCGCCTGCCAGTGGCCGGGATCCGTTCAACCCCCTCTGAGAGTCAAGGATCGGAGCCTCGATGGTCCCCGCATCCGCACGGGAATGCGACGGATACCGACCGGGGCACGTACACCGGAAGGGTAGCGCCATGCGCGTTCGGAGGAACACGTTCGCCTGGCTCACGATCTCCTGCCTGGTCGGAGTCGTTGCCATCAACAGTCCGGCCCTCGCCCAGGACGAGGAGTGCCTTCTCTGCCACGGCAGTGGCGAGGGCATGGTCGAGCCGGCCCACGAGATCGATGCCGAGGCCTACGAGGCATCGATCCACGCCGAGATGGGATTCGCCTGCACCGACTGTCATTCGACGGGCGACTTCGAAGAGCTCCCGCACGAGGGGACCGAGACGCCGCGTTGCGCCGATTGCCACCCCTCGGCGCAGGAGGACTTCGCGCTCAGCGTCCACGCAGGTGTCGAGCAGTTCGGGGAGGAGTCGTGCGGTGCCTGTCATTCCACGCACGAGATCCGGGCCATCGACGATCCCGACTCGCGTCTGTTCTCGGTGAACCAGCCGGGGACCTGCGGCAACTGCCACGCCGATGATCAGGTCGTCGGGAACCTGAATCTCGACCTCGAGGTGATCCGCAAGTACCAGGGCAGCGTGCACGGCCTGGGCCTGGGGATCCAGGACCAGCAGCCGGCCGTCTGCAGTGACTGCCATGGCGGCCACGCGATCCTGCCCGCCAACGACGGAGACTCGCGGATCAATCCCTTCAATCTCACCGAGACCTGCGGCGAGTGTCACGCGGACGAGTCCGAACTCTACGCAGAGTCGGTGCACGGAGTGGCGTTCTCGCAGGGGCGGACCACGTCCCCGACCTGCACCGTGTGCCACGGGATCCACGAGATCAAGAACGTGCCCGAGCCGGGCGCTACCGTTCAGGAGGCTCGGCTGGTCCGGACGACGTGCACCAGCTGCCACGCCAGCGCGGCGTTGATGACCGGGCTCGGTGTCGACGCGTCCCGCGTGGCCAGCTACGAGGCCAGCTTCCACGGCCTCGTGCGTCAGCGCGACGAAGCAGCGGTGGCCGACTGCGCGAGCTGCCACGGGGTGCACGGGATCTTCAACTCGTCCGATCCGCGGTCGACGGTCCACGTGGACAACCTGCAGGAGACCTGTGGCGACTGTCATCCCGGTGCCACTGCCCAGTTCGCCTCGACCCCGGTCCACTACGTCAGTCCGACCGGAGGGCTCGAAGGCGCTGACATCGGGACGGTGGTGGTCGAGTGGGTCAAGCGGATCTACTGGATCCTGCTCTTCGGTGTCCTGGGCGGCATGCTCGCGCACAACCTGGTCATCGTGAGCTGGTACGTACGGCGGAACTGGCGCAAGGAGAACGCGCAGCGCATGCGCCGGCGCTTCGACGGTTGGCAGATCGCGCAGCACGCCATGCTGGTGATCTCGTTCGCGGTCCTGGTGATCAGCGGGTTCATGCTGGCCTACCCGGACACCTGGTGGGGACGGCTCATGGTCGACGTCGGGGTCAGCGAGGAGATCCGGCGCTGGACCCACCGCGTCGCCGCGATCGTGATGATCGTCGCCTCGTTCATCCATCTGTTCTGGATGTTGGGGACCTCGTACGGGCGTAGGGAGCTCAAGCGGATCGCTCCGGGTATGCGCGACGTGCGTGAGGTCATGCAGAACATGAAGTACCACCTGGGCACCAGCGATCGGCCGGCGGCCTTCGCCAAGTACGACTACCCGGCCAAGGCCGAGTACTGGGCGCTGGTGTGGGGTACGGTGGTCATGGCGATCACCGGTCTCATGCTGTGGTTCCCGGTGTTCACGACCTCGTTCCTGCCCGGCTGGTCGCTGAAGGTGGCCGAGGTGATCCACCTCTTCGAGGCGTGGCTCGCCACGTTGGCCATCCTGATCTTCCACTTCTTCTACGTCTTCGGTCATCCCGAGGTGTATCCGCTGAACTTCTCCATGTTCCACGGGGGCATGCGCGAGGACCACGCGAAGCACCACCACCCGGGGTGGCACGACGACGAGGAGTCGAAGTCCGCGACGACCAGCTCGTAGAGAAGCGCGAACAACCGTGTGCGGGGCCCGTGGTCGATCGACCGCGGGCCCTTCTCGTAGGGCTCGCAGCCCTCCGGGATCACGGATTCATGACGATCGGCTCCACACCCCTGTGGAGCGATCCCCCAACGTTGCAACCTCTTGTAGAGAAATCATTTACGGCTATAGACCACGGCTCGCCGCCGAGGTGTTGTGGTTTTCCTCGACACGGCCCCATGGGTGTGGCGAGAACGGCCACATGTGGCTGTCTTCGTAACTCATTGCACGAAAGCCACTTGAAGAATTGCGGAAGGCTGCGACGCACTCGGCACATCCGATGCCATGGGAAGGGGTGAAGTCGTCGCCGGACATCAACACCGCTCATCTGGGCGGGACCGACGACGCCAGAGGAGGTGAGAAGGATGGTCGTCATTTTCGTCGCTGTGTTCTTCGCAGTCTTCGTGACCATCGATCTGGTGCTGGAACGGCGTCGTCGCACTGAGCTGGCTCGCCAGGGTCAGGTTCTGCACGACCGTATGCGTGAAGCCGAGCCGCACTTCGCGGCGGGTTACGAACTCCCGGAGGGCTTCGCCTTCCACAAGGGTCACACCTGGGTGCACTGGGTGGCTCCGGACCAGGCGCTCGTCGGAGTCGACGACTTCGCGCGCCGCCTGATCGGGCATCCCGACAAGGTCGACATCCCGGCCATCGGTGCCTGGCTCGACCAGGGCGAGGGCTCGGTCAAGGTCCGCCACGGTGAAGACACGGTCAGTCTGGCATCGCCGGTGAGTGGCGAGATCATCGCTCGCAATCCCGAGCTGAAGGGCGATCCCGACCTGCTGCACAAGGACAGCTACGGTCGTGGTTGGTTGTTCAAGGTCCGGTCACCGGAACTGGTCGAGCAGATCAAGAACCTGCTGGACGGCTCGCTGGCCGACCGTTGGATGGAAGACGTCCGTGACCGCTTCCACCATCAGCTCGTGCTCGCCACGGGTAGCGTGATCCAGGACGGCGGCACGACCGTGGACGATCTGCCCGCCGTGCTCGAGCACGACCGCTGGCGCGCCCTGACCGATGAATTCCTCGACGTCGACGCGCAGCGTCGCAACTAGGACGAAGAGGGGTGTTGACGATGAAGGCTCTACTGTTCGATGCCTACAATTGCGTCGGTTGCGGGGAGTGCTCTCTGGCCTGCCAGGAAGAGAACGGACTCCCCGAAGAGGCCGAACCTGGACTGTCGGCTGCACGCTTCACCGCGATCGAGGACCACGACGACATCTACCTGCGCCGCATGTGCATGCACTGTGTCGAGCCGAGCTGCGCCTCGGCCTGCCCGGTGGGGGCCCTGAAGAAGAGCGAAGAGGGGCCCGTCACCTACGACTTCGACATCTGCATCGGCTGCCGGTACTGCATGGTCGCCTGCCCGTTCCAGATCCCGCGCTACACCTGGGACTCGCTGACGCCGCGCGTCCAGAAGTGCCAGATGTGCCCACAGCGCCTGGCCCAGGGCAAGCAGACGGCATGTGCGGAGGCCTGCCCGGCCGACGCGACGATCTTCGGTGACCGCACCGAATTGATCGCCGAGGCCTGGCGACGCATCTCGAAGTACCCGGACGACTACGCGCACAAGGTCTACGGCCTCGAAGAGGTCGGCGGAACCTGCGTGCTCGTGATCGGCCCGCCGGACCTCATGGACACCGCCTTCGACCCGCGGATTCCCGACGAGGCCCTGCCCGAGAAGACCTGGGTCGTACTCTCGAAGATCCCGACGGCGGTGGGAGTCGCCGGCGCCTCGCTCGTGGGTCTGAACTGGATCATCCGTCGTCGCATGAAGCTGATGGACGGCGACGAGAACCACGGGGGGGAGCACTGATGACGACGATGACGAACAAGATCCTCCGCCAGGTGTTGCAGCCCTGGAGGATCCTGGGTCTGGTGATCCTCGCCTTCGGCCTGGTGGCGACCATTCGACGCTTCGCGCTGGGCCTGGGCGCTTCGACGAATCTCACCGACGAGTTCCCGTGGGGGCTCTGGGTGAGCTTCGACGTCCTCTGCGGTGTGGGCCTCGCAGCCGGTGGCTTCACCATCAGCGCGATGGTCTACATCTTCCGCATGGAGAAGTACCGACCGCTGGCCCGTCCGGCGGTCATGACGGCCTTCATCGGCTATCTGCTGGTGGTCGGTGGGCTGATCTACGACCTGGGTCTTCCCTGGCGCCTGTGGCACGCCATGGTCCATTGGAACCACCACTCGGTGATGTTCGAGGTGGCCTGGTGCGTGATGCTGTACACGTCGGTGTTGGCCGCCGAGGTCTCGGCCATGGTGTTCGAGCGGCTGAAGATGGCCCGGGCGGCGCACATCGCCCACATGTTCACCCTGCCGCTGACGATCGCCGCGGTCTGCCTGTCGATGCTCCACCAGAGCTCGCTCGGCACCGTGTTCCTGCTGGTTCCCGGTCGCCTGCACGAGCTGTGGTACTCGCCGCTGCTGCCGTTCCTGTACTTCGCCTCGGCCATCGGGGTGGGTCTGTCGATGGCGATCGTCGAATCGACGCTCAGCGCGCGGGCCTTCCGCCGCTGCGTCGAGGCCAAGGTGCTGCAGGGTGTCGCCCGCGTGGCGGTGTGGGTCTACGCGATCTACGTCTCGTTGCGGATCGGTGACCTGGTCGTCCGCGATCAGCTGCACCACGTGCTCGAGTTCGACCGCGCGGCCTGGTTCTTCCTGGTCGAAATCAGCGTCGGATTCGTGATCCCGCTCGTCCTGTACATGATCCCGAAGGTCCGCCGGAACACGCACTGGCTGTACCACGCGGCCCAGATGGCGGTCTTCGGTTTCATCGTCAACCGGATGAACGTCGGAATCACGGGCTTCGAGGTCGTCGAGGGCGTCAGCTACGTCCCGTCGTGGGAAGAGATGGCGGTCACGCTTTCGCTCGTGACGGTCGGCGTGATCGCGTTCAACTTGGCGGGTAGATTCCTGCCGGTCTTCGAGGCCGAGCCCGAGGACGAGCTGGCGAAGGAGGTCTTCGCGGCCCGTCAGCGGGAACGAGAAGCCCAGCGAGCGGGTGGAGCGATCCCGCGGGGCGCCGTGCCCTCGGCCGGGACGATCGACCCGCCGGACGGGAGCACCATTTGATCCGACGACCGGATCTCACCACCTCCGGCACCGGGCCCTCCTCGAGGGGGCTCGGTGTTCGGCTGCGAGAGCGTGTCGTCCACATGCGGCACTGCCTCGGCTGGCGGCTGGTCGGGTTGCTGGCCGTCTCGCTGTTCTTCGTGCTCGGCGCGAGCAGCGCTCTGTCGCTCCGGATGCACCACGACCATCTCGAGGAACAACTCGAGGAACGGGCCATGGAGCTGGGCCGTACCGTTCTGTCGTCGCTGCACTACGCGATGCTCGAGAACGATCGTGACCACCTGCAGCAGATCGTGGCCAACGTCTCCGATTCCGAACGGGTCGATGCCGTTCGGTTGATCTCGAAGACCGGCATGGTCGGAGTCAGCAGTGAACGGAGTGAGCAGGGGACGAGCCGGGGCCTGGAGCACCCGAGCTGTACGGTCTGTCACCGGGAGGATACGCCGCGCCTGCCCTCGTCGATGCCGGAGGGCCTCCACACCTACGACAACGGCCACGAGAGTTCGACGCTGGGCCTGGTGATCCCGGTGCTGAACGATCCCTCGTGCTACGAGGCCGCGTGCCATGTGCACGGCGAACAGGAATCCCTGCTGGGCGTACTCGACGTCGAGCTGTCGACCGCCTCGATCGATCGCACCATGGACGCCGAGCTGCAGCGGACCATCCTGCTGCAGGCCTTCACGCTGCTGCTCGTGTGCTCGGTCGTCGGGGTCGTGGCCTGGCGCACGGTCCACAATCCCTTCCACGAAATGCTCGCGGGCGTGCGCCGCTTCGGCGCCGGTGACCTGGACCACCGCCTTCCGGAGAACCACGCAGGCGAACTGGGGCAGCTCGAAGCCTCCTTCAACTCCATGGCCGGTCGCCTGAGCGCAGCCCGGCACGAGCTCGAGGAGTGGAACCACACGCTCGAGGAACGGGTCGAGGAAAAGACCTCCGAGCTGCAACGCGCCCAGGAGACCATGGTCTTCACCGAGAAGATGGTCAGTCTCGGGCGGCTTGCCGCGATCGTGGCCCACGAGATCAACAATCCGCTGGCC
>DATFKK010000171.1 GCA_035268685.1 Candidatus Krumholzibacteriia bacterium
CGTTGAGCACGTAGCCGCCCCCGCGTTCGGCCATCGACGTGGCGTAGAGGTGCGTGAGTTCGGTGAGCGCGATCACGTTCACGCGGATCATCTCGCTCACGCGATCGACGTCCTGGCCGAGGAAGTCGCCGTGCACGGCGAAGCCCGCGTTGTTCACCAGCAGGTCGATACTGCGGCCGCGCTGCGTGAGCCGCGCGAAGAGCTCCGCCGCCGCCCCGGGCGCGCCGAGGTCGGCCGTCTCGATCTCGGCCTCGACGCCGTGGTGCTCGGTGAGATCGCGCGCCGTCTCGCGCAGACGCTCCTCGCGGCGGGCCACCAGCACGCAGTGCACCCCGCGCGCGGCGAGTTCACGCGCGACGTCGCGGCCGATCCCGCTGCTGGCGCCGGTCACCAGCGCCCACCGTCCCCGGATGTCCATGCGTCGCCTTCCGCGGTGGCTCAGCGCCAGTCGATCACCAGCTTGCCCATCTGATCGGCGGCCTCGAGCCGCTCCCACGCCGCCGGGGCCTCGGCGGGCGGGAACACGCGATCGACGACGGGTGCGACGTGGCCGGCCCGGAACAGGGCCATGACCTCGCGGAACTCGTCGTTGCTGCCCATGGTCGATCCGAGCACGCGTAGCTGCTTCCAGAACACGCGGGCGAGCTCGATCTCGGACACCGGGCCGGCGGTCGCGCCCGCGGTGACGAAGGCACCGCCGGGGACGAGCACGCGCAGGCAGGGCTTCAACAGCGGCCCGCCCACGGTGTCGACGACCATGTCGACGCCCCGCTTGGCGGTGAGCCCGCGCACCTCGCGCGACCAGTCCTGGCCCTCGTCGAGCACGCCGTGGTCGGCGCCCAGTTCGAGGGCGCGGTCGAGCTTCCAGCGGTGGCGGCTGGTGACGATCGTCGTGCAGCCCATCCAGCCGGCCAGGCCGAGCGCGGCGGTGGCGACGCCGCCGCCGATGCCGGTGATCAGGACGGTCTGCCCGGGACGCAGACGACCCTTCGTGAACATCTTCGCATAGGCGGTCAGCGCGGTCAGGCCGTAGGCCGCCGCCGCCACGGGATCGGCGTCGCCCACGTCGACGGCGTTCTCCACCGGGATCCGGTAGCGCGCGCGGTGGGTGCCGTGGGAGTGCTCGCCGATGAGTTCGACGTCGGGCGCGATGCCGGCCTCGGTGGGCGTTCCGGGGCGCGCGGGCCGGTCGAGACGGACGGCCGCGTTGTGCACCACGCGACGGCCGACCCAGGCCGCGTCGACGTCGGATCCGACGGCCTCGACGATCCCGCAGCCGTCGACCCCGCCCACGTGCGGGTACTCGATCTCGACGCCCGGGATGCCCCTGCCCACCCACAGGTCCATGTGGTTCAGGGCGCTGGCCTCGGTGCGCACGAGCAGCTCGCCGCGGTCGGGAGGGCCGGGATCGGCCCAGTCGTCCACCACGGACACGTTCGGCGCAACCGGCCCCTTCGGGGCCTGTTCACGGATGGTGATCGCTTTCATGCGGGCGAGACTACGCGGGCGGCCGCGGGCCAGCAAGGCCGGCGGGCGAACCGGGCATCGGTCCGATCACGATCCCGGATTTGACAATCCGCCGCGCCGGGGCTTCACTGATCCGGTCGCCGGACCCCCGTCCGGCCCCGAATCCCCGAGCGGAGCGATCGATGTTCCCGCGGCACCATCACGGCCATCATCACCATCACGGCACCCGGGAGGGGTCCGTCGCGTAGGTGTTGGTCCGCCGCCGTCGAGCGCACCGAAACCGAACACGCCGGCCCCTTCCCGGGCCGGCGTTCGTGCTTCGGTGACCCGTGTCGCCCGCCCGAGCGCCCCCGACGAAGTTCCGGCTCACCCCGGCGGCCCGAACGCCGCCGAACCCTGGAGGGAACCGTGGAGGCGACCATCCGCCTGGGCCTGCCCAAGGGCCGCATGCAGGACAACGTGCTGAAGCTCCTGGCCGACGCCGGCATCCGGGTCGGACTCGAGACCCGGGGCTACCGCGCCACCGTCAGTCTGCCCGGCTTCGAGGCCAAGATGCTCAAGCCGCAGAACATCGTGGAGATGTTGCACGCCGGTTCGCGCGACGTCGGCTTCGCGGGCAAGGACTGGGTGATCGAGAAGCGCCTCGACCTGATCGAGCTGCTCGACACGGGCCTCGATCCGGTGCGTATCGTGGCCGCCGCTCCCACCACCATGCTCGTCGACGGCGTCCTGCCGCGGCAGCACCTCGTGGTCGCCAGCGAGTACACCGGCCTGACCCAGGACTGGATCGCGCGCGCCGAACTCGACGCCAGCTTCGTCCGCAGCTACGGCGCCACCGAGGTCTTCCCGCCCGAGGACGCCGACGTGATCGTCGACAACACCGCGACGGGGTCGACCCTGCGGGCCAACGGCCTGGCCATCGTCGACGAGATCATGACCTCGTCCACGCGGATGTACGCGCACCCGAAGGTCATGGACGACCCCTCGCGGCGGGCCATGGTCGAGGACCT
The DNA here is from genome assembly GCA_035268685.1 of Candidatus Krumholzibacteriia bacterium. Lineage (NCBI taxonomy): Bacteria > Candidatus Krumholzibacteriota > Candidatus Krumholzibacteriia > Candidatus Krumholzibacteriia bacterium. The sequence goes on from DATFKK010000171.1 coordinate 2,478, forward strand.
CGTCCTGCTGCTGACCTCGGTGATCGAGGCGCGCCAGCGTGTGATGATCGAACTGAACGTGAGCAACGACGACTTCGACGCCGTGATCGACGTGCTGCCGTGCATGCGCGAGCCCACGGTGTCGCGCCTGCATCACGAGGCGGGCTTCGCCGTGAAGGCGGCCGTGCCCCGCAAGGGACTGGCCGAGCTGATCCCCGTGATCAAGGCGCGCGGAGGGACCGACATCGTGGTCAGCGGTCTCGCGCAGATCGTTCCCTGAGGTGTGACGATGGACCGAGCGACCTCTCAGACCCACGTCGACGTGAGCCGGCCCTACGTGCGGCCGACCATCCCGGCCCACGTCGACCTCCGTCTGGACGCGAACGAGGGCCCGCCACCGGCGCGCGCGATCCTCGATGCGGTGCGCGGCGCCGGCGGCGACGTCCTGCGCCGCTACCCCGACGGGGCGGACACGGAACGGGCCTTCGCCGCGTACTTCGGCGTCGAGCCCGAATCCCTGCTCATGACCGCGGGCGCCGACGACGCGATCGACCGCCTGTGCCGGGTGGCGCTGTCGGGCGGCGGAACGCTGGTCCTGCCCTCGCCGAGCTTCGAGATGTTCGAGCGCTACGCCACGCTCGCCGGGGGCCGCGTGGTCCGGGTGCCGTGGCCCGAGGGAGCCTGGCCGGTCGATGCGGTGCTCGACACCATCGACGGCGGCACGCGCATGGTGGCCATGGTGAGTCCGAACAATCCGACCGGGGCCGTGGCGAGCTTCGACGCACTCGAGCGCGTGGCGACCGCGCACCCCGACGTGCTCGTGGTCCTCGACCACGCCTACGCCGAGTTCGCCGACGAGGACCTCACCCGGCGCGCGCTGGAACTGCCAAACGTGGTCGTGCTGCGCACCATGTCCAAGGCCTGGAGCCTGGCCGGCCTGCGCGTGGGCTTCGCCCTGGGCGCGGCCGAACGCATCGCGCCCCTGCGCGCGGCGGGACCGCCCTACGCCGTGTCGCAGATCGCCGTCGAGGTCGCGCGCGCGGCCCTGGAGAACGCCCGCGGGGCCATGGAGTCGACCGTCGCGTCCGTGCGCGACGAACGCGAGGCCCTCACCCGGCGCGCTGACGAACTCGGCCTGCGCCCACTGCCCTCGCAGGCCAACTTCGTGCTGGCCGGCGCCGACGACCCGGCCCGCGTGGACCGCGGCCTGCAGTGCATGGGGATCAAGATCCGCACCTGGCCCGGCCACCCCGAACTCGACGGCTACGTGCGCCTGGGGTGTCCGGCCGATCGACGCGCCTTCGCCCGCTTCGACCGCGCCCTCGGTTCGCTGCTGCGCCCCGGGGCCCTGCTGCTCGACATGGACGGCGTGATCGCCGACGAGGGCGAGAGCTACCGCGAGGCCATCCGCGCCACGCTCGCCGAGTTCGACGTCGAGATGGACCGCGAGCGCATCGCGCAGATGAAGGCCGCCGGAAACGCGAACAACGACTGGCGCGTGACCCAGCGCCTGCTGACCGAGGCCGGCATCGCGGTCGACTACGACGAGGTCGTCGCGCGCTTCGAGCGCCACTACCAGGGCACCGACGGCCAGCCGGGCTTGCACGAGAAGGAGACCCTGCTCGTCGAACGAAACGTTCTCGAGGCGCTGCGCGCGCGCATGCCGCTGGCCATCGTCACCGGACGTCCGCGGCGCGACGCGATCCGCTTCCTCGAACGCTTCGAGCTGCTCGATCTCTTCGACGCCGTGGTCACCGTCGACGACGTCGCCCGCGGCAAGCCCGATCCCGAACCCGTCGAACTCGCCCTGTCGCAGCTGGGCGTGCGGACGGCCTGGATGGTCGGCGACACGCCCGACGACCTGGTCGCCGCGCGCGCGGCCTCGGTGCTGCCGATCGGCATCGGCGCGCCGAGCCGCCGCGACGCCGTGTCGCTCGCGTCGCTCGACGACGCCGGCGCCTTCACCGTTCTCGATCGCCTGGCCGATCTGCAGGAGATGCTGCCATGAGCCAACGGACCGTGACCGTGCAACGCGAGACCGCGGAGACGCGGATCGACCTCACGCTCGACCTCGACGGCGTGGGCCGGGCCGACGTCGACACCGGTCTGGGCTTCCTCGACCACATGATCCACGCCCTGGTCAAGCACGCGCACTTCGACCTGTCGCTGGCCTGCGAGGGCGACCTCGAGATCGACGACCACCACACCGCCGAGGACTGCGCCCTGGCCCTGGGCGAGGCGATCGAGCGCGCACTGGGCGACAAGCGCGGCATCGGGCGCTTCGGCCACGCCTACGCTCCCCTCGACGAAGCACTCGCACGGTCTGTGGTCGACCTCAGCGGCCGCCCGCACGCCAGCGTGGACATCGGCTTCACGCGCGAGGGCCTGGGCGACGTCGCCACCGAGAACCTCACGCACTTCCTCGAGTCGCTCGCGATCCGCGGTCGCTTCACCCTGCACGTGGACGTGCTGAAGGGCCGCAACGACCACCACCGCATCGAGGCCGCGTTCAAGGCCACGGCGCTGGCCCTGCGGCAGGCCGTGCGCGTGGACGGCACCGAGGTGCCCAGTACCAAGGAAGTCCTCGCGTGAAGATCGCCGTGATCGACACCGGCAGCGCGAACACGCGCTCGGTCGACGCCGCGCTGCGCCGCATCGACCTCGACCCGGTGCCGGTGACCGAGCCCGACGACGTGCTCGCCGCCGACCGCGTGCTGCTGCCCGGCGTGGGCGCCTTCGAGGCCGCCATGCGTCAGCTGCGGGAACAGTCGCTGGTGGAGCCGCTGCGCGAGCGTCTCCGCGCCGGCTGGCCCACGCTGGCCGTGTGCATCGGCCTGCAGCTGCTGTGCACGAAGAGCGAAGAAGGCGAGGGAACCGAAGGTCTGGGCGCCCTGCCGACCGTGGTCGGCCGCTTCTCGGGCGACGTCCGCGTCCCCCACATGGGCTGGAACCGGGTCCACGCACCGACCGGCGCCGACTGGATCGAGGACGGACACGCCTACTTCGCCAACAGTTACCGCGTCGACGGCGACGCGATCGAAGCACTGAACGGAGAAGGCTGGAGCGTGGCCACCTGCGACTACGACGGATCCTTCGTCGCCGCCGCCGCGCGCGACGGGATCCTGGCGTGCCAGTTCCACCCCGAACTCAGCGGCACGTGGGGACTCGACCTGCTGCGCAGCTGGATCGTCCGCACCCGGGAGGCGCTCTGAATGCTGACCCTGCGCATCATCCCCTGCCTGGACGTCCGCGACGGCCGCGTGGTGAAGGGTGTGAAGTTCCAGAACCTGCGCGACGCCGGCGACCCGGCCGAGCAGGCGGTGGCGTACGAAGAGCAGACCGCCGACGAGATCTGCATCCTCGACGTGAGCGCCACGGTCGAGGGCCGCGCCAACCAGAACCCGACCATCCGCGACGTGCGCCGGGGGATCAGCATTCCGATCACCGCCGGCGGCGGCGTGCGCGAGGTCGACGACGCCCGCCAGTTGCTGCGCAGCGGCGCCGACAAAGTGAGCGTGAACAGCGCGGCGGTGGCGCGCCCCGAGCTGTTGGGCGACCTGGCCGACCGCTTCGGGGTGCAGTGCGTGGTGCTCGCCATCGACGCCAGCCGCGAGAACGACGGCCGCTGGGTCGTGCGCACGCACTCGGGCACGAGCAAGGCCCCGCTCGACGCGGTGGAGTGGGCGGCGCAGGGCGAGGCGATGGGCGCCGGCGAGATCCTGCTCACCAGCTGGGACCGCGACGGCACGCGCGAGGGCTACGACCTCGACCTGCTGCGCGCCGTGCGCAGCGCGGTCAACGTCCCGGTGATCGCATCGGGCGGTGCCGACAGTGCGAAGCACATGGCCGAGGCCGTCACCGCCGGCGCCGACGCCGTGCTGGCCGCGTCGATCTTCCACGACGGCGACACCACCGTGGCCTCGATCAAGGAAGAGCTCGCCGGCCTGGGAGTGGAGGTCCGCCGATGATCGTCCCGTCGATCGACCTGCAGAACGGACACGCCGTCCAGCTGGTGGGCGGCAAGGAGAAGAAGCTCGACGCCGGCGACCCGGCGCCGCTGGCCCGCCGCTTCGGTGCGGTCGGCGAGATCGCGGTGATCGATCTCGACGCGGCCATGGGCAAGGGCTCCAACGCCGCCACCATCGAGCCCCTGCTGCGCACCACCCGCTGCCGCGTGGGCGGGGGCATCCGCGACGTCGACACGGCCCTGCACTGGCTCGACCGAGGAGCCCGGCAGGTGATCCTGGGCACGGCCGCCCGTCCCGAGATCCTGCGCGAGCTGCCACGCGAACGCACCTGCGCCGCCCTCGACGCCGTCCACGGCGACGTGGTCGTCGAGGGCTGGACGAAGAGCACCGGCACCGGCGTGGTCGAGCGCATGGAAGAGTTGCGCGACCACGTGGGGCACTTCCTCGTGACCTTCGTCGAACGCGAGGGCCGCATGGAAGGGCTCGACCTCGACTTCGCCCGCCGTCTGCGCGACGCCGCCGGCGACTGCCACCTGACCGTGGCCGGCGGCGTGGCCCGCCTCGACGAGATCGCCGAACTCGACGCCCTGGGCATCGACGTGCAGATCGGCATGGCCCTGTACACCGGGGCGATCCCGCTGGCCGACGGTTTCCTCGCACCCCTGCTGGCCAAGGACCCCGAGGGCCCGTGGCCCACCGTGGTCTGCGACGAGAGCGGCGTCGCGCTCGGCCTGGTCCACAGCGACCTCGAGAGCGTGCGCCACGCACTGGACACCCTGACCGGCACCTACCACTCACGCCGCCGCGGTCTGTGGGAAAAGGGCAAGACCAGCGGCAACGTGCAGGAGCTGCTGCGCATCGACCTCGACTGCGACCGCGACGCGCTGCGCTTCACCGTGCGGCAGAGCGGCGTCGGCTTCTGCCACCGCGAGACCCGCACCTGCTGGGGCGAGGACCACGGCGTACCCCGCCTGGGACGCCGGCTGAGGGCCCGGCTGGAGAACGCCCCCACCGGCAGCTACACGCGTCGCCTGTTCGACGACCCCGACCTGTTGGCGGCCAAACTCGAGGAAGAGGCCCGCGAGCTGGCCGAGGCCCGCGACCGCGACCACGTGATCGCCGAAGCCGCCGACCTGACCTATTTCACCCACGTGGCGCTCGCGCGCGCCGGGGCCGACCACGCCGACGTCGGCCGCGCGCTCGACCGCCGCGAGTGGGCGGTGAAGCGCCGCAAGGGTGACGCGAAACCGGGCGCGATGGACGCCCTCCGCGAACGCCGCGAATCCGACTCCACGGGAGAGTGACACCATGACCACCGCCAGCCACGTCCTCCGCCGCGTCGACGCCGCCGACCTCCGCCGCACGCCGCGCGATCCCGTGCCGGCCGAGATCCTGGAGCAGGCCCGTGAGATCGTGACCAAGGTCCGCGCCGGGGGCGAGGTCGTGCTGCGCCGCTACGCGACGCAGTTCGACGGCCTGGCCGAGGACGCACCCATGATCCACACCGCGGCCGAGTTGGAGTCGGCCTTCGACGCCCTCGACGACGAGGCGCAGGGCGTGCTGCGCCGCACCGCCGAGCGCATCGACGACTTCGCGCGCTGGCAGCGCGAGGCCCTGCGCGACGTCGAGGTCCACGCCCACGGCATGCGCATGGGCCACCGCGTGATCCCCGTGGCAACGGCCGGCTGTTACGCCCCCGGCGGTCGCTTCCCGCTGCCGTCGACGGTGATGATGACCGCCGTCACCGCGCGCGCGGCCGGCGTGCCGCACGTGCTGGTGTGCTCGCCGAACCCACAGCCGGTGACCCTGGCCGCCGCGCACGTCGCCGGGGCCGACGGCCTGCTGGCGATCGGCGGCGCCCACGCGATCGCGGCCATGGCCTTCGGCACCGAGACCGTCCCCGCCTGCGACGTGATCGTCGGCCCGGGCAACGCCTGGGTCACCGCCGGCAAGCAGCTGGTGGCCGGACGCGTGCGGATCGACTCGCTGGCCGGTCCGAGCGAGCTGCTGGTGGTCGCCGACGCCTCGACCGATCCCGCCCGCGCCGCTGCCGACCTGCTCGGTCAGGCCGAGCACGACGTCATGGCCGTCCCCGCGCTGATCGCCCTCGACGACGGCGTGATCGAGTCGATCGAGACCGAGATCGAGACGCAGCTCGCCGACCTGCCCACCGCCGAGATCGCCACGGCCGCCCTTGAGAACGGCTACGCCGTCCGCGCCACCGACGCGGACGATGCCCTGGAACTGTGCGACGTGATCGCCCCCGAGCACCTGCAGTGGATGGCCGCGGGAACGGAGACCGCCCTGGAACGCCTGAAGAACTACGGCGGACTCTTCCTGGGCGACGACGCCGCGGAGGTCCTGGGCGACTACGGGGCCGGCCCGAACCACGTGCTGCCCACCGGCGGCAGCGCCCGCGCCAAGGGCGGCCTGAACGTCTACGACTTCGTGAAGGTGAACACCTTCATGCAGGCCGACGACGGGGCCGACGTCGACCGGGTGGCCGCGGACTCCGCTGCGCTCGCCCGCATGGAGGGACTGGCCGCCCACGAGCGGGCGGCCACGCTGCGGCGGCGCGGCCTCGGACGCGGCTAGGAGCGCGGCCGGACCTCAGTGCTCGAGCTGTGAGGCCGACTCGTGCGAGCGGCGGATCCCGCGGATCGCCGCCGACGAGAAGCCCTCGTACTCCATCTCGTTCAGCCCGGCGATCGTGCACCCCATGGGCGTGGTCACCCGGTCGATCGCGCTCTCGGGGTGCTGATCGAGTTCCGTGACCAGCGTCGCCGCTCCCTTGATCGTCTGCGCCGCCATGGCCATGGCCTCGTCGGCGTGGAAGCCGATCTCGGTGCCGCCCTGCGACGTCGCGCGGATGAAGCGCATGGCGAAGGCGATGCCACAGGCACACAGGGCGGTCGCAGCGTTCATCAGGTCGTCGCGGATCACCATCACTCGACCCACGCTCTCCATGAGGCCGACCACGGCGGCGACCTGATCGTCGCTCGCACCGCGGCTCGACACGCAGGTCATCGACTCGCGCACGGCGACCGCGGTGTTCGGCATCACGCGGAACAGGGGCAGCCCGTCGACGGCCGTCCACTCCGCCAGTTCGTCGAGCGTGACGTTGGTCACCACCGACGCCAGCACGGGTCGCCGAGATGCCAGGGCGGGCCGGATCGCGTCGATCAGGTCCCGGACCTGCGCGGGTTGCACGCACAGGAAGACGACGTCGGCACCGGCCACGGCCATCGCGTTGTCGTCGCTCACCGTCACCTCGGCCCCATCGAATTCCGCGAGCGCGCCCGGGTCACGACGCGTCAGCGTGAGGCCGATCTCGTCGGGACGGGCCGCCAGGAGACCACGGGCGATCGCGCCACCGATGTTGCCGGCGCCGAGGATGCTCACGTTCACGGTTCGACCTCCGATGGGGGCGCACGAGAGTGCAATGCGCGCCCGCCGATCGCAAGCCGGTCGTTTCAGGGCCGCTCAGGGCAGGCTCCTCGCGTCGAGTCGGGCGTGGTGGACCAGGACGACGTGATCCGCGAGTCGACGCAGGACGCCGTCGAGGACCTCGTCCAACGCCGGGGCGTCGCGTGCCTCCTCTGGCAGGATGTGGTGGACGCGCAGCGCCTCGACCGAGGGTTCACGGTCCACCGGTGGCCGGACCAGACTGTACCAGCGCTCGCCGTAGTGTACCCGACCCTCCCGAACGGGAACCATTCCCACCGAGAGGATCACGTCGTGGCGGACGTCGAGACCGCTCGCCTCGAGATCGAGAGCCCACAGGACCTCTTCGGTCCAGGAACGCCGACGGCGGCGGGTGAACCAGCGGATCAACCCAGCAACTCCACGCGGTGACGCTGGGCCAAGGCCTGCTGCATGGACCGGATCTCGAGCAGCGTCTCCTTCAGGTGCCGCGCGTCGACGCGTTGGAGCTCCTCCATGCGCACCCGGTCGTCCGGCACGTCGCCCCGGCGCACCGCCTCGAGCTGCCGTCGCAGACGCAGTTGCAGCAGGGAGCGGAAGCCCTCGGCGAGCAGATCGGCACCCTCGTGCGACAACGTTCCCTTGTCGCGAGCCGCGGCCAGACGCTCGAGAGTCGATCGCTCCCGCGAGCCCGACTCCAGACCGTACACGCGCGCCAGTCCGAAGATCGGCATCACGCCGGTCGCCTTCAGGTCGAGGCCCTCGAAGTACTCGCGGCACTCGGGCGTGTCGGTCTCGAAGACCAGAGCGTTGTCCTGGTCGGTCACGAGGAGCTGCTCCCGGCGCCCCTCCGACCCGAACACCAGCAGCCAGGCGTAGCGACAGGGCGGCGCGCCGAGCTCGGCTTCCGCGTCGCGCAGGACACGGCGGAGGACGAAGGCGGGACTGTTCACGTGGTGCCGCAACGGATCACTGTGCGTGACCAGTCCCCCGACCTCGCCCTCGCGTTCCACCGGCAGGTGGTGGAAGGCCTCTGCCGGCAGGGGTACCGGTGAGTCTACCCGCTGCACCGACGGGGCCCGAAACGTCGATACCGCGACTCAGACGTGCGTACGCTCGGCGGACCGGCGCAGGTTCCGGTCGATGGTCTCGATCAGCTCCTGACGGCGGATCGGCTTGGTCACGTAGTCGTCCATGCCCGCGGCGATGCACTTGTCCCGGTCGCCCTGCATGGCGTGGGCGGTGAGCGCGACGATCGGGATGTCGGCGCGATCGGCTCCGCAGTCGCCGGCGCGGATCCTCTGGGTCGCCTCGAAACCGTCGACGCGGGGCATCTGGAGGTCCATGAGTACGAGGTCGATCGACTCCCGACCCAATAGGTGCAGGGCCTCCTCGCCGTCCTGGGCTTCGATCACCCGGACGTCTCCACGTTCGAGGATCCGCGCGGCGATCCGGCGGTTCACGGGGTTGTCCTCGGCGAGCAGCACGCAGCTCCCCGCGGCCCCCGCTGCGTCGGAGTCGTCGTCGCCGTCGTCGGCGACGGGCGTCTCGTCGGCGACGAGGGCGAACCCGAGCTCGAGCACGAAGGTCGAGCCACGCCCCTCCTCGCTGTCGACATCGATCCCTCCACCCATGATCCGGGCGAGTTCCTGCGAGATCGCGAGTCCGAGCCCTGTCCCGCCGAAGCGCCGCGTGGTCGACGCGTCCACCTGGGAGAATGCGTCGAAGAGTCCCACCAGCTTCTCCGACGGGATTCCGATTCCCGTGTCGATGATCTCGAAGCGCAGTCGACATCCCTCACGGTCGACGTGTCCCAGTCTCGTCTCGAGGCGCACTCCACCGCGTTCGGTGAACTTGATCGCGTTGCTCAACAGGTTCAGCAAGATCTGTCGCAGACGCAGGGGATCACCGATCAAACGCCGCGGCACGTCTCCATCGACGCGGCAGCGGAACTCGAGGCCCTTGTCCTCGGCCTTCATCTCGAGCAGGCTCTGGATTCCGTCGATCGTGCGGCCCAGGTCGAAGGGAACGTGCTCGACCTCGAGTCGCCCGGCTTCGATCTTCGAGAAATCGAGAATGTCGTTGATCACCGTCAGCAGGGTGTCGGCGCTCTCGTACACGGTCTCGGTGAAGTCACGCTGCTCGTCGTCGAGATCCGAGTCCAGCAGCAGTTGCGTCATGCCCAGGATGCCGTTCATGGGCGTCCGGATCTCGTGGCTCATGTTCGCCAGGAACTGGCTCTTCGAACGATTCGCCGTCTCGGCGGCATCCTTCGCCTTCACGAGTTCGCGTTGCGTCGCCCGGCGTTCCTCGATCTCGTACTGCAGATCCAGCGTGCGTTCGTCGACCGCCGCCTCGAGTTCCCGATTCTTCACCTTGATCGCGTGGATGCGCCACCACACGCCGCCGGCGATCAGAATGGCAGTTCCGAGCACCACCGTGATCCGGAACCACCAGGTGAGCCAGAAGGGTGGCACCACCACGATCTCGAGCCGGTCCCCCCGCGGATTCCAGACCCCGTCGTGGTTCGCGGCCTGCACCTCGAAGGTGTAGGTGCCCGACGGCAGATTCATGAACGTCGCGTGACGCCGTGTCCCGGCTTCGGCCCAGTCGTCCTTCAATCCCAGGAGACGGTAACGGTAGCGGTTCCGCTCGGGTTGGGCGTAGTGCAGACCGGCGAACCCCAGATCGATGACGTGCGTCTGATGGTCGATGGTGATCCGCTCCGTGTGCCCGACCGTCTGCTCGAGGATCCGGCGATCGTGGACGACCTCACCGGGCTCGACGATCTGGTGATCGAGGGACAGACGGGTGAGGACGACGGGGGGCGCGAAGGAGTCCCGTCGCATGTCGGCCGGCCGAAACACGTTCAGACCCGCGATCCCGCCGAAGAACATCTCGCCGTCGTCTCCGCGGAAGTACGACATCCCGTTGAACTCGTCGCTCTGCAGCCCGTGACGGACGTCGTAGTTCTGGAAGACATCGTTCTGCGGATCCATGCGCGTGATCCCACGATTCGTCGACATCCAGAAGTGCCCGGAGACGTCTTCCAGGGCCGCGTAGACGACGTTGTCCGCCAGGCCATCGTCCTCGGTGTAGCGCACGAAACGGCCATCGTCGGGGTGGAAGTGGTACAAGCCACCATTGCTGCCCAACCAGAGATCGCCACGTCGATCCTCGTGGATCGACAGGATGATGTGGCCGTCGAAGGTCGTGCCGTCCTCGCCCACCGGGCGCACGCGTTCCACGACCCGCGTCTCCGGATCGATACGGTTCAGTCCGTCGCCGCCGACCCACAGGGCTCCGTCCTGAGCACGGTGGATCGAGTAGAGGAGGTCACTCCCGATCGTGGCCGGGTCGTCGGGGTCGTGCCGGAAGCTCTCGTAGCGCCGGGTGGCCACGTCGAGACGGTAGAGCCCTCCGCCGTAGGTGGTCACCCACACCGTGCCGGGCTCGCCGACTTCGATCGAGCGAAGGCCGGTGTGCCCGAGGCCCTGCTCGGCGTCCGGATCGGCCGGGAAGTGATCGAAGGTCCCGGTCGCGGGATCGAAGCGGCTGAGGCCGAAGCCGACCACCGACAGCCACAGGAAGCCGTCCGTGTCCTCTTCCACGGCGCGTACGCTGGCGGCCTCGAGGCGTTCGCCACCATCGGACGTGGGAAGGAACTGTTCGACCGAACCGGTCCGCCGGTCGAGCGAGATCAGGCCGCCCCCCTCGGTTCCCATCCAGACACGACCGTCTTCGGTGCGATGGATGGCACGGATCACGTTCACACCCTGGTGGGTGGGGTCGTCCGCGTAGAAGCGATAGGTCTGGAATCCCCGCTCGGTGGGGACGTGACGTGCGACGCCCTCGGTCTGCAGTCCGACCCAGACCACACCGGAGTGATCGATCATCAGCGAGGTGATCTGATCGCCCGGCAGGCTGCCCGGAGCCAATCGGTAGCGCACCGTGCGCAGGTTGCCCTCGTCGTCGAGGATACGCAGGCCCTGACTCGTGCCGATCCACAGGCGGCCGAGCCTGTCTTCCACGAAGGCACTGATACCCTGGACCTCGCTCTCGACGATGGCGGTCCTCGGCAACTCGGTCCGCTCGATCGCGTGCGTGGCCGGATCGATCGTGTAGATCCCGTGACCCGCGGTTCCGACGAACACCTCGCCGTCGTGACCCTCGTACAACGAGCGAACGTCGATGTCTTCGTCGATCTCGACCCTCCGGGGCGCGTCGGCTCCGGCCGGCCACTCGAAGACGCCGCCGTGGGCTCCGATCCAGATCCCGCCGTCGCGCGCGGCCAGGAGCGCATAGACCGCACCCTGGTCGCCGAGAGGCTCGAGCTCGCCGGTGCCCTCGAAGGCCCGGATCCTGTGTTCGCCCGGTTCCTTCCAGTGCAGTCCGCCCGTTTCCGTCCCGATCCAGAGTCGGCCGTCGGAGCCGATGGCGACCGCCCGGATCCGATTCCCCCGCAACGCGGCGTTCACGCCCCCGACGTAGGAATTGAAGGTCTCGGTCCGCGGATCGAAGTGCGAGAGGCCGTGGAAGGTCCCCACCCAGATCGACCCGTCGAGATCCTCCGCCAACGACAGCACGTACCCGTTGGTCAGTCCCGTCGTATCGGCGTTGTCGTGCATGAAGTGGTCGAAACGGATCCCGTCGTAGCGGTTCAGACCGTTCTGCGTGCCGAGCCACAGGTACCCCACACGGTCCTGCATCATGCAGGTGATCGTGTTCTGTGAGAGCCCGTCACGGATGTCCAGCTGGTGGAACTCGATGTCGGAGACCCGGATCTCCGCCGGGGAGTCCATCACCACCAGTCCGAGAACGGCGAGGACGAGGATCAGGTAGAGCGTGGGGCATGCGCGCATGGGATCCAGGTTCCGACGGATGGTGGCGATGGGGACGCGTCTGTCGCCCCGGTATCGGCCACTCCGGCCGAGGCCTTGAGGAACAAGGGGAAGCACGCTCCCGGAACCGCGACCGTGCTTCCCCGTGATTCCCCGTCGTCCGTCGACGCTCTGCTCAGTGGTCGCCGCCGGCGGCGGCCAGACCGAAGGCGAAGGCCACGACCTGGGCCACGCACCCGGGCGGATCGATCCCGAAGTAACCAGCGATGATCAACACGAAGTACTGCGCCACCTGGGTCCAGGTGATCCCCTTCATCCCGCCGACAACGGCGAAGGTCAGTCCGACGAGCAGGTAGGTCCAGGCCTCGACACTCGACGCCGGCCTCCCTCGTCGTCGCCCACGCCGTACTTGCGGTCGAGACGGTCCATCACGAGGGCGTACACCAAGACGACGAACCAGATCACCAACAACACGGCGATGAGCCGGCGATTGCTCTTCCAGTAGGCCTGCACGGCCTCTCGTCTGTTCATGGCAGGTCCTCGGGTCCCGGTGCGGACTGGTCCAATGTCATCAGTGGAGTGCACAGGTCACAGCCTCGGAACGATCGAGGGGCCGGAAGAGGTCTCTTCCGGCCCCGGAACGGTACGTACGACTCATGGAAGGCGTTCGGCGGGCGCCTACGACGTACCGTTCGTGAGAACCGTCACGGTGTCGGCGACCAGCTCCCGACCTTCGAAGAAGTCCGTGTCCATGTCGCCGGTCACGCTCACCACGTCTCCGGCCTCGACCTTCTGGTAGCCCTGATCGTCGAGCGGGTTGTAGGCCATCTCCTCGACCTCGACGGTCAGCTCGTCGAACCCGGTGTCGACGACGAACTCCTCGTCGTCCACTTCCTTCACCGTGCCCTGGACGATGGTCTCGGACATGATCACCGGCGTGTGGACAGTGACGAAGTCGTCCTCCTCGTCCACGGCGCTGGCGTAGAAGTAGGTCCCGAGCTTGTCGACGTAGACGCTGCTGGCCTCGATCGTGGTGGTCTCGAAGAAGTCGTCGTCGACGAGGCCGGACACGGTCACGTCGTCACCCGTCATGAGCTTGTAGGCATCGGCGTCGCGGTCACCGTCGTCCATCTCGACGATCACACTGCCATCGCCGTAGTCCAGCACGAACTCGTCGGGATCCACCGACTGGACTTCGCCGCTGATGCTGATCCAGGCGTTGTCGGCCATCGCGTAGGGGTTCTCCTCGGCGGCGGCCGGGACGGCGAGGAATGCGCCGATCAGGAACGTGGAAACGATCGTCGTGATCGCTCTCATGGGGGTCTCCCTTCGTTTCTCGCTGTCTGTCGGCGCTTCCCGCACTCCACGTGGCATCGCTCGTCGAGCGGGGACCGCCGGAGGATACCGTCTCAATCTGCGGGGACCGAGGTCCGGTGCCCATCCGTCGATCACGAGTCCGGGCCCCGGGGTGGGCTCGGATGCAGGCGGGGAGCGCCCCCACCCGGACCTCAACCCTCGTGGGATTCGACGTCCTGCTGGTGCTCCGCGGCCTGCTGACGTCGCTGCTCGTGGACCGCTCGCCGGTGTGATTCCTCGCCCTCGGCGTTGTGGCGACGTTGCTGAAGGTCCTCGAGTTGTTCCTCGCGACCGTAGAGGATCAACACGTTCCCGCCGTTGATCCTCGTGTCACGGCGCGGGGCGCCGACGTAACGTCCGTCGTTGCGCTGGACACCGAGCACCAGGATCCCCTCTTCCGAGAGCTGGCACTCCTCGAGGGTCTGCCCCGCGACCCAGGCGTCGTCCTCGACCTGGAACTCGGTCACGGCGTAGCCCGATGACAGGGCGAGCAGTTCCTCGTAGTCGCGGGTGTCGAGGTCGGACCAGCGGGTCAGGGCCTTTCGGACCCATCGCTGCAGGTACCGATCGAGCCACTTCGAGTTGGCCAGCGCCCACAACACGACCACCCCACCGATCATCCAGAGCAGACGATCGAGACGATCGCTCGTACCGCCGCTGCCCACGAAGGACAGGATCAGCGACAGAATGATCGAGATCAGGCCGGCACTGCGTACGATCATGAGCCACATGATCACGCGTCGCCGCACCGGGTGTTCGACGACACTCTCGGCCTCGCCGGTCGTGAACCCCGTGCCGGTGAAGGCACTGCGGGCCTGGAAGCGCGCGGCCTGGTGCGACAGACCGGTCATGCTGAGCGCGGTCGCCGCCACCCGGGTGATGAGCAGGGAGATCCCGAGAACGATCAAGAGCGCAGCAACACCGAGAAGACCGAGCACGGAGCACCTCGCAGGACGATTCCGGATCCTGCTCCAGGGTGGGGTGGACCCAGAAGGGTGACCATCGGGGAACGACCGGTGCAGCACGCCGAGGCCCACCCGGGTTCGGACCGACGGCTGTCGTGTCGGGGCGCTCGTGTCGACACGACCTGGGGATCACTCGTCCACTCTTGCGCGCCGGACCGGTGCGCCCTTCGGTGTGCGCATCGGGCGCGAACCCCTTCGCGCTCCGGAGCCCGTGCCGGGGGAACCTCATGGTCGAGACGCTCAAGCCGGCCCTGCTGCTGTTCATGCTGCTGAACCCATTCCTCCTGGTCGTCTACCTGATCGACCTCTTCGAGAAGGTTCCCGCGCAGCTCTTCGACCGGATCATGTTCCGGGCCACGGTGATCAGCACCGCGGTCTTCGTGGTCTTCGCCCTGGTCGGAGACGTGATCTTCCGGGATCTGTTGCAGGCGCGCTTCGCCTCGTTCCAGGTGTTCGGCGGCGTGGTCTTCCTGATCATCGGGCTCCGCTTCGTCTTCGAGGGCAACGAGGCCATCCCCGGCCTGCGCGGCGAGGGCGCCCACGTGGCGGGGGCCATCGCCATGCCGGTGATGATCGGGCCCGGAACGATCGGCGCGAGCGTCCTTGCCGGCGAGAACCTGGGCCCGATCATGGCCCCGCTCGTGATCGTGGTCGTGGTCATGATGAGCACGCTGGTGGTGCTCGCGCTGAAGCGTCTGCACGACTGGGTCCGGCCGCGCAACGAGCCCCTGGTGGAACGCTACATCGAGGCGACGGGGCGCATCACCGCGCTGGTGGTGGGCACGTTCGCCGTGGAAATGATCCTGACCGGCCTGAACGGTTGGTGGACCGCCCGCTGAACCGATTCAGAGCGTCTCACGCCAGACGAGCGCGAGCAGCAGGACGGTTCGACCGGACCACACCGCCGTCCGCAACCAGTTGCTCCCGACCAGGCGTCGATGGGCAACGGGATCGAAGCCCCGCGACAGGCGCGCGTGCTGGGGAACCTGCAGCCACGCCGTGCTGGCCCAGATCACGACCACGAGCCCTCCGTTGATCGCCGTCCACAGCAGGGGCTCGCCCGCACGCCAGGTCGCGAGCAGCCACCACCCCGCCGTCGTTGCCTCGATCACCATGGCCGGCATGACGACCCGGGAGATCCGGCGCTGGTGCGCCGCCTCGAAGGCGGCGAAGGCCCCTCGTTCCACGCGGTCGAAGAGCGGGTAGTGCACCACCTGGACGACCCAGATCAGACCGCACAGGAACACGGTCACCGTGAGGTGCAGGAGCAGCACCTGGGTGGCGCTCAGCGCGACAGCGGTATCGGACACGTCGCCAGATCCTCGTAGTCGGGGACTTCGCTCGCCTCGCGATGGCGGAACTCCCGCACGATCTCACCGCCGTCGATCAGGAACACGCCCGGCAACTGGAAGCCGTCGCCGACGAGACGGCCCACTCCGTGACCGCGAACCAGGCCGGCAACGAACCCGCGGGTCCACGACCGCAGACCGAAGAGTTGCCGGAAGGTGCCGCGTCGCAGACGGAAGGCACGGTAGAGCGTGGCCGACGGATCGCTCACCTGCGCGGCGTCGTCCAGCCCGTGGGCGGCGAGGTACGAGACCGCGTCGCGGTCCGGAGCCATGTGCACGAGCACCAGACGAGTTCCACGGCCCTCGATCGTCGCCCGCTCGCGCGCCAGGTCGGCCAGGGCCTCGCGGCAGAAGGTGCAGCCGAAGTGCCGAAGGAACACGACCAGGTGCGGCGCATCGTGGGAATGTTGCTCGAGCGTCCTGCCGTGCGAAGTCCGGACCGTTCGCAGCGCGGCCCGTGCATCGAGTTCCCGGACGCTGGGGTCGGGGTCCGGACGGCCGGACCGTTCGAAGGCCCGCCAGAGGATGATGGCGAAGGGGATCCACCACACGAAGTCGTTGGTGAGCAACGTCGCGCCGAAGGACACCGGCAGCGAACCCTTCACGATGGCCTGCAGGAACCCGATCGGGCCGAGGATCTTGCCCAACAGCCCCACGAGCACGATCGGCCAGTGACGCAGGGGATCACGCGACGCGGCCCAATAGCCCAGACCGTACACACCGACGATCATGCCCACGCACTGCCACAACTCCGGGTAACGTGGCGCGTCCATGCCCACCAGTTCGAAGTAGTGGCCCGGCCACGACACGACCCAAGCGCCCCAGATCACGTTGTAGATCGCCGCCGCCTGCAGCCATCGGCGCATCCAGAGTGGTGCGTTCATCGTTCCACGTCCTCTCGGCGACGGACGGCACGCAGGTCGTCCGGGGTGACGGCCACTCCGTCGAGCAGGCGCGAGCGCACGAACCCGAACACACGCGCGTCCTCCGCGCGCTTGTCGGGTTCACGTTTCGCGGCCGAGCGCAGGGGCATGGCCATGCGGTGGTTGCCTTCGAAGTGCGCACGGTGCCGGTCGAGGAAGGCCCAGTACAGATTGCTGATCGGACAATCCTTCTTCGGGTCGAAGGCGCACCCCGCGCAGTAGTCGCTCATCCGATGGATGTACGGCGTACCGCTCACGTAGGGCTTGGTCGTCATCAGACCGCCGACCGCGTACGTGGCCATCCCCAGCACGTTCGGCTCGACCACCCAGTCCCAGGCATCGGTGTAGGCGACCCAGAACCAATCGGTGAGCGCACGGGGATCGAAATCGAGAAGCGTCGCCAGATTGCCCAGGACCATCAACCGGGTGATGTGGTGGCTCCATCCCTCGCGCCAGACGTCGTCCACCACGTGGTCGAGGCAGGCCAGGCCCGACTGGACGCCCCAGTACGCCGGGGCGAATGCCCCCTCGCCCACTCCGAAGAGATCGGGCCGCGCACCTCCGTCGGGCACGGTGTCGGCGTCGGGCCCGGTGTCGGCGTCGGGCCCGGGCCAGTCGGCACCCGACCACACCGACCATCCTCCGTCGCCCGGACGCGTCGCGACGCCGGGCTCGCCCGACGGCAGGGTACGGAAGCCATCGGTCTCACGGTGGACGTGGCGCACGAACTCGCGCCAGCCGAGGACCTGTCGGACGAAGCCCTCCTGACTGGCCAAGGGCAGGTCCAGAGCGACGACGTCGTCGAGCACCTCACGTGGGAGCAGCCGATGCAGGTTCATCAGGGTGCTCGATCGCGTGTGGAAGAGGGTCGAACTGCGCGTGCTCATCGCGTCCTCGTAGGGACCGAACACGGGCAGTGCGTTCCGGCGTGCCCACTCCCATGCGTGCCGCGCGTCGGCGGCGGTCGCCGGCACGGCATCGGGATCGAGGTCGCCGGGGTGGTCGCCGAACTCGCGGTCGATCCACACCGCGAGTTCGTCCTTGACCACGTCGTCGGAAAAGGTCGGAGGATCGGGCGCGGGGGGATCCCCCTTCCACGGCAACCGGTTCTCGGCATCGTGGCTGTACTTCTCTCCCACGGGCCCGCCGTCCTGCATCAGGATCCCGGTCTTCCGGCGCAGGTAGCGGTAGAACCGATCCATTCGCCACGGCGGAGTCGCGCCCACGGCGTCGCGGAAGTCCTCGGGCGAGCTCAACCAGCCCTCGTGCTCGACCACTTCCAACGCACCGGCATCGACCAGCGGCTGTACGTCGGCGCGCAGTTCGCGCTCGGCGGGCTCCATCAAGGTCAGACGACCGAGATCTTCCACCAGCGACCCGAGGGTCGCGGCGTAGGGCCGATCGGACTCGACATGGCGTACGGCCACCCCGCGTTCCGCCTGCTCCAGCGCGAAGTGCCTCTGGTTCGCCCACACCGTCAGCAGACGCTGCCGGTGGTACGGGCGTCGGCGCGCCTTCCAATGGCTCTCGACCAGGACCACCCCGAGCGTGGACGGTTCGTCGCGCGAGAGCGGTCCGATGCGATCGCTCAACTGGTCCTCGTTCACGAAGAGCCAACGCCGACCGCGCGGATCGGGTGCGATCGACGCGAGCTGTTCGCGGAAAGAACTCACGGGCTGCGGTCCCGGGTCGGGGGTCCTGTTCGTCTTCGCCGGAATCGTCGGCCCGGATGCTCGTCTCGGCTCTGGTGCCCTCCGGGCCGAGCCGCTAGACTGCGCCGGCGCGCCGCGGGACCCCTCCGGTCCCGGCCCCGCGATGGACGACCGTGCCGACCGAAGTCACCCCGAGCCCTCTCCTCGTCCTCGCCGTCGTCGTGGTGGCCGGCGTCCTCGTCGGCAGCCTCGCGCGCCGGGTGCGTCTGCCCGCCGTCACCGGGCAGATCCTCGTCGGCGTGTTGATCGGTCCGTCGGTGCTCGGCCTGTTCGACCGGCACACGGTCCACGAACTCGCGCCCGTGACCAACTTCGCGCTCGCGATCATCGCGGTGGCCGTGGGATCGCACCTGCACCTGCCGCGGCTGCACAACGCGCGCCGGCGCCTCTTCGCCCTGCTCGTCGCCGAGGCCGTGATCACGCCGGCGGCGGTGTTCTTCGCGGTGATCCTCCTGCCCGACGTGCGCTGGCACCTCGGCGTGCTGCTCGCCGCTCTGGCCATCTCGACGGCTCCGGCCACGGTGCTCGCCATCGTGAAGGAGGAACGCGCCCAGGGTGTGTTCGTGAAGACGCTGGTCGCTGCCGTGGCGCTGAACAACCTGGCCTGCATCAGCGCCTTCGAGCTCGCCCACCTCGCCGTGGCCGCCGATCTCGATCCCTCGAGCGGTCACGGCCTGGCGAAGATCCTGATCGCGCCGGTCCAGCAACTGGCGCTGGCGATCCTACTGGGGGGTGGGGCCGCGTTCGTGCTCAACCTCCTGACGCGCTCGGTCGTCCGGAGCGACCTGCTCACCACCTACAGCTTCGCCGCGATCCTGCTGGTGTCCGGCGTCGCCGATCTGTTCGGGATCTCGTCGCTGCTGAGCTGCCTGGTGCTCGGCGTGGCGCTGGCGAACATCGCGCCCGAGAAGGAGGACATCGGCCACGCCGTCTTCGACAACTTCGAGGTCGCGATCTACGCCGCCTTCTTCACGCTGGCCGGCATGGAACTCGACCTGGGCGTGGCCGCGCAGGGCGGACTGCTGGCGTTCACGGTGTTCGTGGCCCGGATCGCCGGCAAGTGGGGCGCGGCGACGGTGGCCATGCGCTTCGCACGGGCACCCCGGGAGGTCCGCCAGTTCCTGGGCTTCGCCCTCGTGCCGCAGGCGGGAGTGGCCGTGGGGCTGGTGCTGGTGGCCCAGGAGGACGCCGCCCTGGAGCCGGTCCGCGACCTTCTGCTGGCCGTGGGACTGACCGTGGTCACGCTCAACGAGATCGTCGGTCCGGTGCTCGCGCGCTGGGCCCTGGAGCGATCCGGCGACGCCGGACGCGATCGCCGCCGGCTGATCGACTTCGTCCACGAAGAACACGTGACGACGACTCTCCGCGGCCAGACCAAGGAAGAAGCGATCACACAGTTGACCGAGCTCCTCGTGCGCACGCACAACGTGCACATCGACCGTGACTCGCTGCTGCACTCGGTGCTCGAACGCGAGAACCAGATCTCGACCTGTGTGGGCGAGGGTCTGGCGATCCCCCACGGCGAGCTCCCCGAGGGCGACGCCATCGCCGGGGTGATCGGGATCAGCCACGAGGGGCTCCACTTCGACACGCCCGACGGCCGGCCCGTGCACTGCATGGTCCTCTTGGCCACCCCTCATTCGATGCGCGACCGCCACCTCGAAGTGCTCGCCACCCTGGCACGCACGATCGGCTTCGACCACAACCTGCAGAACCAGCTCTTCAACGCGAGGACACCCGCTCACGTGTGCCAGGTCTTGCGTCACGAGACCTTCGAGGACCTGAACGTCACGATCGACGACGACTAGGCGAGGCACTTGCCGCCGGCACGGGGTCGTGTCAGACTCCTGTTCAGTCTCCCCTCTCGCGCCCGGGTCCTCTGCATGATCGACGAAATCCGCCGCCGCCGGATTCCGCAGACGCTGATCGGCTACGTCGTCGGTCTGTGGGGCGGAGCCCAGGTCATCGACTTCGTCGAGCAGCGCTACGCGCTGTCGCCCTACTGGGTCGAACTCTTCGTCGTCGCCTACCTCGTCCTGCTGCCGTCGGTGGTCGCGATCGCCTGGAACAAGGGCGCTCCGGGGCGTCAACGCTGGTCGAAGGTCGCGCTCGGGACGGTCGGCATCAACGCCGCGCTGGCCGTGGTCGTGCTCGTCGTCGGCTTCCACGGACGCGATCTCGGACGCGTGACCGAGACCGTGGTCGTCGAGACCGAGGAGGGAGAGACGGTCGAGCGCGAGGTGCCGCGCGAGGCCTTTCGCCGCACCGTCATGCTCGCCATTCCACGGGTGGAGGATCTCAGCGGCGACGACCGCTGGTCGGCCGTGGAGTTCGAGCAGCTGCTCGAGATCGATCTCATGCAGAATCCCTTCCTCGAGCTGCGCTCCCCGTGGCTCGAGAACCAGCGCGCCCAGCGCGCCGGACTGGAGGACGCCAGCCGCATGCCGCGCGCCCTGGTCCACGAGGCGGCACGGCAGCGCGGGGCCGACGTGTTCCTCATGTCGTCGCTGCAGCCCGCCGAGGTCGGCTTCGAGCTCGAGATCGAACTCGTGTCCACCGACGACGGCCGATCGGTCGCCGCGACCATGCTCACGGGTGCCGACGTGTTCGAACTGGCCGACCGCGCGAGCGTCTGGATCCACCGCGGTCTCGAGGTCCCCGAGGTCGAATTCGAGGACCGTCCGGTGACCGATCTCATGACCGAGTCACCGGAGGCGCTCCGGGCCAGCGCGAAGGGCGCCGTGGCCTTCCATCTGGAGTCGGACTTCGAGGCGGCGGCCGCGTTCCTGGCCCGCGCCACCGAGATCGACCCCACCTTCGCCATGGCGCACCTGTCGGAGTACAGCGTGAACGTCGTGCTCGGGCGCATGGGGGCGGCCCTGCCGGCGATCGAGGCCGCGATGCAGCACTCCTACCGCTTGACCGAGCGCACGGAATTCCTGGTGCGCGCGACCTACCACGGTGCCCGCAGCGACGTCGAGAAGACGATGGCCGTGCTCGAGATGTGGGCACGTCTGCACCCGGACGACCCCATGCCCCGCAAGCTCCTGGCGCAGAACCAGCGCGTGACCGGAGACGCCGAGCAGGCCCTGGCGTCGTTGCGCGACGCCCTCGAACTCGTCCCGGGAGACGTCGAGGTGCTCGAGTGGATGGTGAACGTCGCCAGCAGCGTCGGGGAACTCGACACCGCCGCCGACGCTGCGCGGCGCTGGGCCGAGCTGTTGCCGAACGAGGTCGCCCCGGTGCTGGCCCTGGCCGACGTGCAGAAGGACCGCGGCGATCTCGCGGCGGCGAGCGCCACTCTCGAGCGGGCCACGCTGCTCGACCCCACGCACGTCGACGCCCGCATGTCCCTGGCCGATCTGGCGACGCGTCAGGGCGACCTCGGGAAGGCGGCGTCGGTCTACGCGGACCTGGCCGATGGAGCCGGCACGATGCAGGACCGCTTCGAGGCGATCGACGAACTCGTCACGCTGCGCCATCGCCAGGGCAGGATCGACGCCGCCCTCGCGGAGTTCGCGCGCTGGGAGGAGCTGGCCCGCGACGTCTTCCCGGCCGGCCAGCTCGCCGTCCGCACCTCGACGCGGATGTACCTGTTCGCCCTCGACGGCCGCCCCGACGCGGCCCGTGCACGGCTCGACGAACTCCGGGCGGCCCTCACGGAACCGTTCTCGGGCTTCATCGCGCTGGGCGACGCCCAGGTCGCCCTCGCGGTCGAGGACACCGCGGCGGCCGGTACAGCCATCGATGCCCTCCAGCGAGCGGTCGACGCGACGGGCGTGGGGAGCCTCCAGCCGATCATCGAGCTCCTGCGCGCCCGGGAGCGCCTGCTGTCCGGCGACCCCGAGGCGGCGCTCGCCGCCTGTGATCGTGCGCACGCCCTGGACCCATCGGCCGGGAGCGTGGACGTCCACCGCTCGCGCGCGCTGCTGCGGTCGGGCCGGATCGACGACGCGCTCGGAGCGATCGAGCGTGCCCTCGAGGTCGACCCCAGCGATCCTCGCGCCCTGCACCAGCGGGGACGGGTGCTCGCCGAGGCGGGGCGCGTGGACGAGGCGATCACCGCGTACGAGCGTGCATTGGTGACCTGGAAGGACGCCGACGACGACTACCGTCTGGCCCGCCGCGCACGCTCCGAACTCGAGGCCCTGCGCCAGGGATCCTGACCCCGTCGGGGGCATCCCCTCTTGTCGGGGGATCCGCACGCCCCTACCGTCGGGTGCGAGCCGCCCCCGAAGTCTCCGGATCCGGAGAGCCTTGCCATGAACGAACCCGCGCTCGCTCCCGTCGACCCGTCCACGCTCGCCCGTCGCTTCGAAGCCGTGCGCGCGGCCACCCTGGCCCTGATCGCGCCGCTCGAGCCCGAGGACATGCAGGTCCAGTCGATGGCCGACGTCAGTCCGACGAAGTGGCACCTGGGCCACACCACGTGGTTCTTCGAGACCTTCGTGCTGGAGCCGCGGCCGGAGCACCGGCCGTTCCATCCTCGCTTCCGCGAGATCTTCAACTCCTACTACCAGCAGGTGGGCGACCGGCACCCGCGGCCCGATCGTGGCCTGCTCACGCGGCCGAGACTGCGCGAGGTGCTCGAGTACCGCGAGCACGTGGAATCGCAGCTCGCCGGGATCCTGCACCGCGATCCCGAGTCGCTGGGCGAGCGCGCGCTGTCGCTGGTGGAACTGGGCCTGCACCACGAGCAGCAGCACCAGGAACTGATGCTCATGGACATCAAGCACGTGCTCGGCAGCAATCCGCTCGATCCGCGCTACCGTCCCGAGCGCGCGCCCGATCCCAGCACTCCGGCTCCTCTTCACTGGCACCGCGTCGACGGCGGTCTGGTCGAGATCGGCCACGACGGAAGGGGCTTCGGCTACGACAACGAATTCCCCCGCCACCGGGCCTGGGTCGAAGACGTCGAGATCGCGTCGCGACCGGTGACCAACCGCGAACTGCTGGAGTTCGTCGAGGACGGCGGCTATCTCGAGCCCACACTGTGGCTGGCCGACGCCTGGGACCACATGCAGAACCACGACCCCTGGTCGGCGCCCATGTACTGGGAACGCCGGGACGGCCGGTGGATGCAGTTCACGCTGCACGGTCTCGAGCCCCTGCGACTCGACGAGCCCGCGACGCATCTCTCGTACTACGAGGCCGACGCCTTCGCCCGGTGGACCGGCTACCGCCTGCCGACCGAGGACGAGTGGGAGAACATCGCGCACGATCTGCCCGTGGAAGGCAACTTCGCCGACGACGGCCGGTGGCATCCGCGCGCCTACACGGGCGATTCTGCCGACTCGGAGAACCGTCCCGTCCAGATGTTCGGCGACGTGTGGGAGTGGACGCAGAGCCACTACTCGCCCTACCCGGGCTTCCGGGCTCCGGCGGGCGCCGTGGGCGAGTACAACGGCAAGTTCATGGCCAACCAGTTCGTCCTGCGGGGCGGATGCTGGGCGACCCCGAAGGACCATGTGCGGGCGACCTACCGCAATTTCTTCCATCCGTGGACACGCTGGCACTTCGGCGGCGTGCGTCTCGTCCGCGACGTCTGACCGGCTCCACGGTGAACTCCGGGAGTCCGTGGCGAGGAGAGATCGGTGCCCATTCGAGTTCTGATCCTGGCGTTCTGCGTTCTCACGAGCCTGCCGGCACTCGCGAGCGAAGTGCACCTGTCGGTCGCGACGAGTCTGACCGACGCCGTCCGCGACATCCTCGCTCTCTACGGCGAGCGCCACGACGACGTGGTCCTGCGACCCAACTTCGCATCGTCGGGGGCACTGGCCCGGCAGATCGACCAGGGAGCACCGGCGCACGTCTACGCGTCGGCGAACGCGGCGTGGATGCAGTACCTGGTGGGCGAGGGCCGGGTCGTCAAGGGCAGCGTCCACACGTTGGCCCGCAACCGGTTGGTATTCGTCGGAGCCCCCGGCTCCGGAACCACGACGATGGCCGACCTCGCGGCGAGCGGGAGCATCGCCCTCGGAAGTCCGCGTAGTGTCCCGGCGGGGACCTACGCGCGGCAGGCCCTCGAGGCCATGGGACTCTACGAAGAGCTCCGGCCCCGTATGGTGCTCACCCGAGACGTTCGGCAGGCGTTGCTCTACGCCGACCGCGGCGAAACGGACGGCGCATTCGTCTACCGCACCGACGCCCGGCTCGCCCGGAACGCCGTCGTCCTCTTCGAGGTGCCCACGGACCTGCACGAGCCGATCGTCTGCCCCGTCGGCCTGACCCCGGAGGGAAGCGAGAATCCGGCTGCCGTGTCGTTCTTCGCCTTCCTGGTCTCGGCCGAGGCGCGTGCGATCCTCGAGGAGTACGGATTCGACGTCGGTGTCGACGGGTCCTGATGTTCGACTTCGCGCCCACGGACTGGCAGGCCATGGTCCTCTCGGCGCGGGTGGCCGTCACCGCCACCGTCGTCTCGCTGCCCTTCGGCATCGCGGTCGCCTACCTCATGGTCTTCACCCGGATGCGGGCGAAGGCCCTCTTCGACGGGATCGTGAACCTTCCTCTGGTCCTGCCACCGGTCGTGGTCGGGTACCTGCTGCTGCTCCTGCTCGGCCGTCGCAGCTGGCTCGGGCAGTGGCTCGAGAACGCCGGCATCGAGATCGTGTTCACCTGGAAGGCCGCGGTGATCGCATCGATGGTCGTGGGATTCCCTCTGCTCGTGCGCTCGGTGCGTATCGGCATGGAAGAGATCGACCCCCACCTGATCCAGGCCTCGCGGACACTGGGCGCTCGCTGGTACGACACCCTCATCACCGTGGTCCTGCCCCTCTCGCTGCGAGCCATCCTGGCCGGATCCACCCTCATGTTCGCGCGCAGCCTGGGCGAGTTCGGCGCCACCATCATCATCGCCGGCAACATCCCCGGCGTGACCCAGACCATCCCGCTGGCGATCTACGACTACACCAGTATGCCCGGTGGCGAGCGCATGGCCCTGGGACTGTGCGTGGTTTCGATCGTCCTGGCCCTGGCCGTGCTCATGGTGAACGAGGGGCTGGTGCAGCGCTTCGGCCGGGAGCGGCGGCGATGAGACTCGAGGTCTCGCTGCACCGGCACCTGCCCGGCTTCCGGTTCGACGCCGAGTTCGTCGCCGAGGGATCACGCGTGGGGATCTTCGGCCCCTCGGGCAGCGGGAAGTCCACGCTGGTCAGCATGCTCGCCGGCCTCGTCCCCCCCGATCGAGGTCACGTCCGACTCGACGGCGACACCCTCTTCGACGCGGGTCGCGGGATCGACCTGCCACCGGAACGGCGCCGGATCGGCGTGGTCTTCCAGCGCGCGCACCTCTTCCCGCACATGAACGTGCGCCGCAACCTGTTCTACGGACACGCGCGGGTGCCGGCCGCAGAGCGCAGGATCGACCCCGCCACCCTGATCGAGGTCCTCGGTCTCGGTGGTCTGCTAGAGCGGGGCGTGTCGCGACTGTCGGGCGGCGAGCGTCAGCGGGTGGCCATCGGACGCGCAGTGCTGTCGAACCCGCGACTCATCCTGCTCGACGAGCCCCTGACCGGCCTCGACGACCACCTGAAGTACCAGATCGTTCCGCACCTGAGAGAGGTGTTCGACCGCTTCGACGTTCCCCTGATGTTCATCAGCCACTCACTCGAGGAGATGCAGATGCTCACCGAGCGGGTGCTGGAGTTCGACGAAGGACGGCTCTGTGCGCAGACGACGACGGCCGACCTTGCTCGGCGCCGCATGGGAACCGGCCAGAACGGCTACGTGAACCTGCTGAGCGCGGACCGCGTCGGAGAACACGACGGCTTGACGATCTACCGCTGGGGTCATCAGGAGATCCGCGTCACCGACGGAGCGGCGAGTCCCACGTCGACGTTCGAGCTCGAGTCGAAGGACATCACGCTGTTCGAGCGTCGGCCCGAGGCCACGAGTGCCCGCAATACTCTGCAATGCCACGTCCGCGAGCTCTTCGGAGCCGGAAACCGCGTGGGCGTGGACCTCGCCTGCGGCAACGAGCGACTCGTCGTGCAGATCACGCGGGACTCCGCCCGAGAGCTCCGTCTGGCCCCGGATCGTCCCATCGTCGCCGTCTTCAAGGCCTCGGCCCTGCGCCGTCTGTGGTGAGCCCGGCGCCGGCCCCGACCACGGCCGGCGTGGTCGCGATCCTCGGAATGTGGTCGGGGAGGCGCGTGAGCAGCTCGTAGTTCATGCTGTTGTTCATGTCGCTGAACGAACTCACCGTCATGACCTGATCGCCCTGCCGTCCGATGAGCACGACCTCGTCGTGCACCTCGACCCCTTCGATTTCGGTGACGTCGATCACCAGCATGTTCATGTTCACGGTCCCCACCACCGGTGCCCGCTGCCCACCCACCAGGACGTGCCCATTGTTGCTCAGATCGCGGCCGAAACCGTAGCCGTAGCCCACGGGAACGGTCGCGATCCGGCTCGGCCGGGTGGTGAGATAGGTCTTCCCGTAGCTGACATAGGCACCCTCGGGCACATGGTTCACGCTGAGGATCTTGCTCTTCCACGTGAGAATGCGCTCGAGAGGATCCTCGCGCAGGCCGTGTTGGCGCAGGAAGGCCGATCGCGTCTCCTGGTTCGGCCAGAATCCGTAGCTGGCGATCCCGATCCGGACGAGATCCATGATCGAATCCGGATAGTTGAACAGCGCACCCGAACACGCGGTGTGGCGGTAGCGCGGCTCGATTCCCTGATCTCGGAGTTCACCGCACAGACGGCGGAAGGTGGCGATCTGCTCCTCGATGCGATCGACGCTCTGCAGATCCTCCGCGCCGGCGTAGTGGGTACACAGGCCTTCGACCTCGAGCACGGCAGCGTCGTTTTGGAGCAACTCCACCACCTCGGGCAACTGGTCCTCGCAGAAGCCCGTGCGATGCATTCCCGTCTCGAGTTCTACGTGGATGCGTGCGGGGCGTCCGAGGTCACGGGCCGCCGCGATCGCTGCCCGCAGGCGCTCGAGCGTGAACACGAAGAACGAGACGTCGCGCTCTATCGCCCACGACAGGTGATCGTCGTCGACGAAGCCGAGGATCATCAGGTCGCTGTTCGCGCCCATGGTCCGTTGCACACGCATGGCCTCGGCCACACTGAAGACCGAGAAGTGATTCACCCCGCAGTCTTCGATCAACGGGAGCAGGGACTCGATCCCGTGACCGTAGGCATTGGCCTTCACTACCATCGAGAAGCTCGTACCGTCGGGCACGAGCGACCGCAGGAAGGCAATGTTCCGGTTGAGGGCCGCACCGTCGAGCTCGATGTAGGAGGTGTGCAGCACGTCGATTCTCCGTGTACTCGAGGAAGGGCTGTATACGACGCCGGCGCAGGCTGCCACGGCACCCCCGGCGGTGTCGAGCGACGACACGACAACTTCACAAAGGCACCGGTCACGAGGCCCGGCGGCGGAGCGTAGAAGCCCGCGAGAACGATCCACGAGGAGACCGAGGACCCCGCCACTCGTGCGCGCCCGCTCCTTCACCCGATTCCGATGACGAGGAGACGACCATGCGTTCCCGGAAGCCCTTCTCCCTGCTGGCCTTCGCCTTGATCGCGACGCTCGGCCTTGCCGTGGGCACCCCGCACGCCCAGCACTCCGGCGACGAACCGACGCGCATCCACCTGACGGAGAAGAACGGGTACTTCCAGGCGAAGGAGACCCTCATGAACCTCGAACCCGGCACCTACGTGTTCGAGGTGAAGAACGAGGCCGGCAAAATGGTCGGTTTCCAGTTGCAGGACCTCAAGACCGGCGAGCAGCTCGCCATGGGGCCCATCAAACCCGGTAAGACCAAGGAGTACGAGGTCGAGATCAGCTCCAATGGGTTCCGTTACCGCTGCCCGATCAATCCGACTCCCTGGTACGAGGTGAACGTGGGCGGCATGTAGACCGTGCTCCCGCCACGTCACCCGGCGCCGGTCGTCCGAGGACGGCCGGCGTTTTGCGTTTCCTTTCGCCACGATCTCGTGCGAGACGGTTGGTGGGAAGACTTCGGCGTGCTACCATCGAACGCGCTTCGCAGGAATGCGGAGCGATTCGCTCGACTCCTTCCTGCCCCTCACGCACGGGACGGAAGGGTCGCCCATCGCGATCGGGCCCTCCGCCACTGGACGCGCCGGATCGAAACTCCCAGGTTCGAGAGCGACACCATCGCGCCAGCACCCACTCTCCACCGAGCCATTCGACTCGCGCGTTCGTCGCCACGAGCGTGTGTGTGGACGCTGTCCACGGTGGTGCCGTGTCCGGACCGTTCTCACAGAGGACGTGTTCCATGCAACGACGGACAACGCAATTCCTGACCTTCCTCCTCGCCATCGCCGTGGCCTCTCCGGCGCTCGCCGACAAGACCCAGCCCTTCGAGGCCCTGGGTGACCTGTCCGACCGCGTGCCGACCGAGGAGACCGCCGAGAACAAGGGCCTGCTCGACTGCTCCAACGCCACTCCCGTGATGCTCGACCAGACCTACACGGGCGACACGAACAACGGCGTGAACAACGTGTCGACGTACAGCTGCAGCTTCTTCGACGAGTCGGGCCCCGAGCTCGTGTACGAGCTGACCCTCGCCGAGCCGGCCAACTTCACCGTGAACCTCATTCCCGAGGCCGGTGTCGACCTGGACCTCGCCGTGCTCGACCAGTGCGACGAGGACCTGGGCTGCCTGATCGTGGCCGACACGGGCGTGTCGACGAACACCCCGCAGTCGGGCACGATCTACTTCGTGGTCGACGGCTTCCAGGGCGCGGCCGGGACCTTCACGCTCGAGTTCATCCGCGATCCCGATCCCGAGCCGATCGACGCCTGCGATCGCGTCGAGCAGCCGCTGCCCGGCGAAGAGGGCGACGTGCTGACCGGCGTGTTCCCGATTTCGGGCAACACCTGCGGCTCGCCGAACACGGTCGAGTTCCTCGACTGCGCCGACTTCGCCGAGGCCGGCAGCGACAACTGGTACGAGATCGTCCTGCTCCCGGACGCCTCGATCGACGCCGCGGTCACCAGCTCGGCCGACGGAGCACTCTGGATCCTCGACGCCTGCAGCGAGCCGCTGAACTGCCTCGCCTACGGCGACGCCACGCTCACGGGTGAGACCGAGGTCGTGTCGTACACCAACAACACCGGTGAGACGCAGGCCGTGTACCTCGTCGTGGACTCCTTCGGCACCGACTCCTGCGGCGACTACACCGGTGAGATCACCATCAACCCGCCCGGAGTCGTGGACACCGAGCCCGCGAGCTGGGGCGGCATCAAGTCGAAGTTCTAGTCGACGAGCCGTCGACGACGACGTCTCGGAACGGGGCCCTGTCGCGGAAGCGGTGGGGCCCTTTTCTATGGCCCGGCGCGGATTTCGTCCTCGCTTCCACGCCTTGACCACCGCGCTCGAGCATTTCTACCTGCAGGACCGGCTGGACGCGATCTCCGAAAGTCCGAGCCCCTCGAGGCCCGGCCCCCATCTCTCGAGGACGGACGAGACCCCAGACTGCATGACCACGCTAATTGTCCTGCCGGAACCTCCCCTTGAATCCGCCGAATGATTGGTCTTCATTCGATACTGGGAGCAGACGGAAAGGCTCGAAGTCGACCACCGCATTGATCGTCACGGCCGGATTCGGCGGTGGATCGTTTCCATCCTTGATCCGATCCGCGATCTCTTGGCGGTCCGTGGTCCCCCAGTAGTTGTTCTCGAAGTTGAAGACTGTGACCGGTTCGTCCGGATAAGACGAGACTCGGATGAAATCCTCGCCCGGCCTTGGGATCAGATCGCAATCGTTCATTCGCATCACGGCTCCGATCTCCAAGACGATGGCCGGACCCACAGTGTCCGTAAAGCTGGACGAGACCACATTCGCTCGAGCACCGCCTGTGCAGTAGAACGCCGCGAAGTCGACGTCGTGAACCTCAGCC
>DATFKK010000172.1 GCA_035268685.1 Candidatus Krumholzibacteriia bacterium
CGTCCGCGTGCAGCCCGCCGTGATCGCACCCACGTGAATCGCTTCCTCGTCCCCTTCGGCCGCCGGATCGGACCCGACCCGGCGTCGATCGACAGCTGCAGGATGGGAGGCCGCCAGGGTCCTCGAGCGCGAGCCCCCGCACGTGGCCGACGGCCTGCGTCGCCTGCGTGCCGAGGTCCTGGCCGTGATGAAGCGGCTGAAGGAGATCTTCGATCCCGACGGTGTGCTCAACCCCGGCATCGTGCTGAACGACGATCCGAACTGCCACCTCCACCACCTCAAGCACCCGCCGTCGGCCGTCCCCGACGTCGATGCCTGCGTCGAAGCGGCGAGCCACGACGTGGTCGTGCCCGAGAACCTCGCCTGTTGTGGCACGGCCGGCGATCGGGGTCTGATCTTCCCCGAGCTCTCGGCCAGCGCGTTGCGCAAGGAGAAGGCCGACCTCGAGGCCGCCGACGCCGGACGGTTCGTGAGTTCGAACCTCACGTGCGAGACCGGTCCGGGCGCGCAGACGGGGCGTTCGTTCGAGTCGTTCCTGTATCTGCTGGAGGAGGCGTCGCGGGGTTGAGGATGACACGATCGGCCGCCCCGTCCGACGGCCCGCGTCCGTGTCCCCTCAACGACCCTCTTCGGGCCCCGACGGCTCCTCGATCACGAACTCCAGCGACCGCTCGAGGGTGACGTCGCGTACCTGGTCGACGACGGTCACCACGAGCTCGTGCGCACCCGGCTCGAGCTCCCGCAGGTCGAGCCCCGTGCCCTTGACCACCACACCGTCCGGCGAGATGCCCGTCCGCTCCTCGACGAACTCGTCGATGCTGGGCGTGCCCTTCGTGCTGCCGATCGGGGTCGTACGGTAGGAGATCGAGAACCGGGTCCGATCGTCGGCCGCGAGACCCAGATCGTACACCTCGAAGTACACGAACAGCCGGTCCTGCGCGCGCGGGATCACGCGCTCGGGCAGGGGAAGGACGACGTTCGCGTAGCGCACGAACTCCGTGGGCACGTCGGTGTCGACGGCGTAGTCGTCGAAGCTGACACCGAGCATCAGAGCGCTCATGGTCGGTGACGCGTCGTCGGGACGACCACTGACGACGAAGCGCAGGTCGATCCAGCGACGGGCACCGGTGAGCCTGTCCTCGCCCTCGAGTGCGAGACGGTAGCGCCCGGGTTCCACGTCGAGACCGACGCGTGCGGTGCGTGCCGGTCGGAGCCCGTGGGCGCGGCGTTCGGGATCGAACGCCGCGAGGAGGGACTCCCGATCCCGCGACGTGTCGGCGAGAATCGTCCCCTGGTCGAGCCGGTTCTCCGCGGTGTCGAACAGCGCCCACTGCAATTCGACGTCGCCGAGATCCTCGACGCTCCTGTCCGTGGATTCGTCGGACGCGACGACCGCCATCGAAAGGATCGCCGAGGCCCGCTCGCGCGTGCTCGCGAGCACCGCCATCTCGAGCGCGAGGTCGAAGGGCGAGGACCGGCCTCCGCGAGAGAACTGGAGCGGTTTGTCGCTGCGCAGGGCTTCGAACCGCGGCCTGGACTCCGGCGCGACGGCCCAGTCCCGCAGGTAGTTCTGGTCCACGAAGTTCAGACTGAACGTCGACGGACCGCGGACCCAGGTCCAGACCCAGGTCCGGTAGTTCCCTCGCGTCCACCGGCGGTTCAGCGAGGGCGGCCTGAAATCGTCGCGGACGGCGACGATGGGCCGGATGTCGGGCGTGAACTCCGACGTCACGGTCGGCCGTCCCCAACGGACCCAGGCGTCACCGGTCTCGGTGTCCCAGCCCGGGGTCCCGGACTCGGCGTCACCCCACAGGGCGTCGGCCTGCAGGAGCCGGCGCCAGAACTCGAGACGATGCCCGTTGCTGCGACGCACGGGATCCGGATCGATCCGATCCCAGTAGCGCGCCACCGTGGCCACGTCGCCCTCGCGGACACCGGGCAGCCAGCCACCTCCGTGCTCGAAGACACTCGCGAGTTCGTCGGGCACCGCCGCGAGTGCCTGACCGAACAGGTTCTCCGACAATTCCTGCGTCGAAGCTTCGTAGGACAACAGCCCCGCCCTGAGCAGGAGGAGCGGAAGAGCGACCGCGCGACCCTCCTCGAGCGGAGGCAGATGGTCGAGGGCTGTGTCGGGCCGATCCGCAACGAGGCACACCGACGCCAATGCCGCCGAGTGATCCGCCGAGCCGGGGGCGAGTTCGGTGGCACGTTTCAGATGATGGATCGCCGCGCCCACGGGCTCGGGCTTCAGGTGGCGGCGGGCATCGAACCAGTACGCGAAGCCCAGCGCGTAGTGGTACGCCGCCTGCTCCTCGAAGTGCTCGCGCGCTGCTTCCAGCGCGGCGATCGCCCCCGCCCCGTCGCGTGCCCGATGGTGGGCACGCATCGTCCACAACAGCACGTCGAGTCGATCCGGAGCGCGCTGCGCCAGGCCCTCCAGGATGTCAACCGCGATCGACCGATCCTCGGAACGTCCCGTACAGAGGTTCAGAACGGCGAACTCGAAGTCCTCGTGGACGGTCCGGAAACCCTGTGAATGAAGTCGAGCGGAAAGCGCGTCGATGCGTGCCAAGACGTCGTCGCGCGGAAGGTCTTCGGCCGGGTGCCAGATCCGGGGCGGACGCGGGCTGATTCCCAGGACCGATGCGCCCGCGGAAACCGCGGACAAAAGGACCAGGACCGCCACGACGATCCGTACCGTGCACTGCATGTCTCGTCCCTTTGGAGCGAGGAGGCCAGGCATCGAGGGGCCTCGCGCGCAAGCTACCGATCGCGGCCCCCTGCGCGCAAGCGGCGGTCGCGGGGGGACAGCATCGCCACGACGATCTATATTCGGGGCATCGTCGTCGAGTCCGGCGTGTGCACCATGCCCCGTTCCCCGAGGCCTCCCGTGTCCGAGATCCCTCCCGCCCGCCAGTTGCTGCCCAGCACGGCCATGCTGCTCGCCTTCGACGCGGCCGTGCGCACGGGCAGCTTCACGGGTGCCGCGCGCGAGCTGAATCTGACCCAGGGCGCGGTGAGCAAGCAGATCATCGCGCTCGAGGAGCAGCTCGGTGTCGACCTCTTCGACCGCTCCGGACATCGCGTGGAGCTCACCCAGGCCGGACGGGTGTACGCCCGCGACGTGCGCGCCGCCCTCGACCTGATCCTCACCGCGTCGATGCGCGTGATGAGCGATCCGCAGGGTGGCGCGCTCAACCTGGCCGTGTTGCCCACCTTCGGCACGCGGTGGCTCATGCCGCGCCTGCCCGGCTTCCTGGCCGAACACCCCGGCGTGACCGTGCACTTCCACACCAAGCTGTCGCCCTTCGACTTCCGGCTCGAGCACCTCGACGCCGCCATCCACTTCGGCACGTCGACCTGGCCCGACGCCGAGAGCACCTACCTCATGGGCGAGGTGATCCTCCCCTTCGCCTCGCCGCAGTTCGTCGCCCAGCATCGGATCGAGTCACCGGAGGACCTGACGCGGGTGCGCCTGCTGCACATCTCGACGCGGCGGAGCGCGTGGGAGGACTGGTTCCGCGCGCAGGACGTCGCCGCGCCGAGCACCGAGGGACTGTACTTCGAGCAGTTCCTCACCGCGGCGCAGGCCGCGGCCGCGGGGCTGGGTGCCGTGCTGCTGCCACGCTTCCTGGTGGGCGGCGAGGTGGAGCGCGGCGAGCTCGTGCCGATCCTCGATCGGCCGTTGCGCAGCGAGAAGGGATACTACCTGGTGGTCCCCCACGACCGCGCGGGGTGGGCACCGGTGGTCGCGTTCAAGGAATGGCTGCTGCGGACGGTGGACGAGGACCGGCGCTCGCGGGGAGGCGCTCCTCGAGCCACCACCGAGGACTGAGCCGCGCCCCTCACCGCGGAGCGTCGATCACCATCATCGTCGCCGACGCGCGGGCCACGACGCGATCGTCGTCCTCCGCACGCACCCATCCCTCGACGTAGGCCGTGCGGCGTGTGCGATGCACGACCGTGCCACGAGCGACCAGCCGTTCGCCGCGGGCCTTGCCGAGGAAGTTGACCTTCATCTCGAGCGTGGCGGCCGACAGGCTCTCGCCGCCGTCGGCCATGAAGAAGGAACGGGCCATGGCCGTGTCCAGCAGACTGCACAGCACGCCGCCGTGCACGATGCCGCCGATGTTCAGGTGCCGCGGCTGCACGTCGAGCTCGACCACGTAGTCGTCGCCGTCGAAGCCCCGTGGGTCGAGGCCGAGATCGACGATGTGGTGGACTTCGCTCACCGCGCCTCCACCGTCTCGATCACCATCGAAATACCCTGGCCCACGCCGATGCACATGGTGCACAGCGCGCGCCGTCCCCCACCGCGGCGGAGCTGGTGCAGGGCGGTGGTGACCAGCCGCGCTCCGCTCATGCCCAGCGGATGGCCCAGCGCGATGGCCCCGCCGAGGGGATTGATGCGCGGATCGTCGTCGGCCAGGCCGAGTTCCCGCGTGCAGGTCAGCGCCTGTGCGGCGAAGGCCTCGTTGAACTCGAGCACGTCCATGGCGTCGAGGTCGAGTTGCAGACGCGCGAGCAGCTTGCGCGTGGCGGGCACCGGGCCCAGGCCCATGATCCGCGGCGGGACACCGGCCGCCGCCGCCCCGACCACCCGGGCCCGCGGGGTCAGTCCGTACTTCTCGACCGCCTCGGCCGACGCCACCACCAGCGCCGCGGCACCGTCGTTCACGCCCGAGGCGTTGCCCGCGGTCACGGTGCCCGGATCACGGAAGAGTGGACGCAACGACGCGAGCTTCTCGAGCGAGCTCTGCCGCGGATGCTCGTCGCGATCGACGACCAGAGGATCGGCCTTGCGCCGGGGCACCGTGACCGGCGTGATCTCTTCGGCCAGACTGCCGTCGGCCTGGGCCGCGGCTGCCTTCTCCTGACTCCACAGGGCAAAGCGGTCCTGGTCCTCGCGCGCGACCCCGAACTCCGCGGCCAGGTTCTCGGCGGTGTCCGGCATCGACGCGGTGCCGTACTGCTCGTCCAGACGCGGGTTGACGAAGCGCCAGCCGATGGTGGTGTCGTACATCTGCGCGTCGCGGGCGAAGGCCGCCGTCGACTTGCCCACCACGAAGGGCGCGCGCGACATGCTCTCGACCCCGCCGGCCAGGACGAGGTCGGCCTCGCCGGTGGCGATCGTGCGCGCGGCCTGCGCCACGGCCTCCATGCCCGACCCGCACAGACGGTTCACGGTGCAGCCGGACACCGAGTCGGGCAGACCCGCCAGCAGCAGCGACATGCGCGCGACGTTGCGGTTGTCCTCGCCGGCCTGGTTCGCGCAGCCCAGCAGGACGTCGTCGACGCCCGCCGGATCGATCCCGGGATTGCGCTCGAGCAGCACCCGCAGCGGGATCGCCGCCAGGTCGTCGGGACGCACCGACGCCAACGCGCCCCCGTACCGGCCCACGGGGGTACGGATCGCATCGCAGAGGTAGGCTGGCCTCGTCGTCATCGTCGTCCTCCCGTACGGCCGAAGGCGTCAACCCACCTTGGTCAGGGGCTGGTACGCCGAACGGGCCAGCTCGCTCGTCCGGGCGTCCCGGACCTTGCACAGTCCACCCAACAGGGTGTCGGCGAACTCGTCGATCTCGGCCCTGGTCATCGCCGTCGACAGCATGCCCGAGGCGGTGTTGATCATCATGATGCCGTTGTGGAACAGGTGGTCCAGCAGGATCTCCAGTCGCTCCGATCCCATGGGCCCCACGTAGTTGGTCCGGTAGTCCTCAGGCGGCTTCGGCTTGAGGTGGATCCGGAACATCGATCCGGTCCCGGTGACGCAGGCCGGAATGTCGGCGATCTCCATGACCTCGCGGATCGTTCGCCGCGTGTACTCGCCCAGGACGTTCAGCCGCTCCACCGCGTAGCAGTCCAGTAGCTTCATGGTGGTCAGCCCGGCCGTCATCGAGATCGGGTTGGCCGAGAAGGTTCCCGAGTGCGGGAACAGCAGCTCGGGCGCACTCGGATCCATGACGTCCATGATCTCCTTCTTGCCGGCCAACGCACCGATCGGGAATCCGCCACCGATCATCTTGCCGAGCGCCGTGAGGTCCACGTCGACCGGATAGCGGTCTTGGGCTCCCCCGACGGCGACACGGAAGGTGATCACCTCGTCGAAGACGAGCAACGCTCCGTTCTCGCGCGTCCAGTCCCGCAGGGTGTTCACGAAGTCCGTCGTGGCCGGGATCATACCGATGCGGTGCGGGACGGGGTCGATGAGCACGCAGGCGATCTCGCCAGCGTGCTGATCCAGGATCGCCTTCGCGCGCAGCGGATCGTTGAAGGGGATGATGATCACGTCCCCGAGAGCGCTCGCGGGGGTGCCGCGCGCGACCGGCGTGCTCACCGGGTGGTCCAGGGTCCCCCAGTTGGAAGGGTTCGAAGTCTGGCTCACCTCGGCGTAGTCGTAGAGGCCGTGGTAGGCGCCCTCGCACTTGGCGATCTTCGGGCGGCCGGTGTAGGCACGGGCGGCCTTCAGGCAGCTCATGACGGCCTCGGTGCCCGAGTTGACGAAGCGGATCTTCTCGAAGCCAGCCGCACGATCGACCATGAACTCCGCGAACAACAGCTCCTGCTCGGTCGCCATCGTGAACGCGGTGCCCCGCCGGAGTTGCTCGGACACCGCGTCGACCACTGCCGGATGGGCGTGGCCGTGCACCAGACTGGCCATGTTGTTCGCGAAGTCGATCCGGCAGTTGCCGTCGGCGTCCCACACCCGGCAACCCTCGCCGCGGACGGCGTACTGCGGGTGTGGCTTACGGAGCACGGTGTTGCGGCTGACGCCGCCGGGGAGGACTCTCTTGGCGCGTTCGAAGAGCTGCGCGCTACGCGGGTTGTCGTCGCCTTTGTCCTTGTCCATCACGTCACCAGCCGGTAGGGCCGGTCCAGGATCGGACGTCGACCGCGACACCGTGCCGCGGCCGTGCCCGGTCACGTCCGGGACAGCTCGTCTCCCTCGATCAGTGGAGCTCCGGTGCGTTCCCGGACCTCCTCCATGGTCACCCCCGGAGCCAGCTCTGTGACGACGAGCCCGTCCCTGGTCACGTCGATCACGGCGAGGTCGGTGGTGATCCGGTCCACCACGCGCTTGCCGGTCAGGGGATAGGTGCACTCGGTGACGATCTTCGGCTCGCCGGTCTTCGTCGTGTGCCTGGTGATCACGTGGATGGTCTTCACGCCGGCGACGAGGTCCATCGCTCCGCCGACGGCAGGGATGGCGTCGGCCGCTCCGGTCGACCAGTTCGCCAGGTCACCGTTCTGTGCGACCTGCATCGCGCCGAGCACGCAGACGTCGATGTGGCCACCGCGGATCATGGTGAAGCTGTCGGCGTGGTGGAAGTAGGCCGCCCCCCGGATCGCGGTGACCGGCTTCTTGCCGGCGTTGATCAGTTCCGGGTCCTCCTCGCCGGGCTCCGGGTCGCGGCCCATGCCCAGCAGGCCGTTCTCGACGTGGTAGACCACCTCGCGGCCCTCGGGGATGAAGGCCGCCACCAGCTCGGGCATTCCGATGCCCAGGTTCACGTAGCTGCCGTCGGGAATGTCCTGCGCCACGCGTCGGGCCATCTCCTCGCGGGTCCAGCCGACGACTCCCTGTTCCTCGGTCGCGCTCATGGGTAGCGCACCCCCTCCCGCACCAGTGCAGACTCCTGCAAGGGCTCGGCCACCCGGACGACGCGGTCGACGAAGATCCCGGGCGTGACCACGCACTCCGGATCGATCTCGCCGGCCTCGACGATCTGTTCGGTCTGGACGATCGTCGTCCCGGCCGCGGTGCACATGATCGGCGCGAAGTTCCGCGCCGTTTTGTTGTACAGCAGATTGCCGTAGCGGTCGGCCACGCGTGCCTTGACCAGGGCGAAGTCGGCCCGCAGACCCCGCTCCATGAGGTAGGTCCGGCCGTCGAACTCGCGGGTCTCCTTGCCCTCCTCGAGCACCGTCCCCACGCCGGTGGCCGTGTAGAAGGCGGGGATCCCCGCGCCGCCGGCACGGATGCGCTCGGCGAGCGTGCCCTGGGGCACCAGCTCGAGTTCGACCTTGCCGGCCCGGTACTGCTCGGGGAAGACCTTCGAGTTCGCCGTGCGCGGATACGAGCAGATCATCTTCGCCACGCGCTCGTTGTCGATCAGCGCGGCCAGACCGACGTGGCCACTGCCCGTGTTGTTGTTGACCACGGTGAGGCCGCGCGCTCCCTGGTCGATCAGGGCGTGGATCAGCTCGATCGGACTTCCGGCCTCGCCGAATCCACCGATCATCACCGTCGCCCCGTCCGGAATGTCGGCCACGGCCTCGGCCACCGAGTTCCATCGCTTGTCGATCATCTCGCCTTTCCGATCCTCGGGACGGCCGGGGCCGCTCCCCCGGCCGGAGTGCCGTCAGACGTCGAGCGATTCGCGCGCCGACGCCAGCGCGCGCGCCAGCTCCGCCTCGATCTCGCGCAGTTCCTCACGGAAGAAGAACTCGTCGCCCTCGAAGGGCGGCAGCAGGTCCACCGTATTCTGCTCCTCGTCGTACTGCGCGAGGAAGACCCTGTCCATCCATTCCATGTTCCGGCCCTCGGTGAACTTCAGCGCGAAGGCCTGCTTGCCGTTCACCTCGCAGGTGCCGAGGATCGAGATCTTGCCCGCCGACGAGGTCATCGAGATGTAGCGCGTGGGTCGGTAGATCGACGCCAGGTTGCGATGGATCCGGCTGGCGACCTCGTTCACCTCGGCCAGCGGCGTGGTGAAGTAGTGGTGCTCACCGGTCGGACGCGCGCAGTACATCGAGTGGAAGCCGATGTGCATGGTCCCGAGCAGGTTGGCCAGGTCGATCCAGTTCTGTGCGCTGCGCTCGACGTCGGTGCGGCCGTCCGGGCCTTCGAACAGGCTCACGTGCCGCATGATCGGGCTCTGGCTGCGCAGCACCACGCCGTGGCGCTGCAGGCGGCGGATCGCCGCGATGGTGCTGGGATTGAGGATCTCGCGCGGCGTGCTGAAGTGCGCCATCCAGGCCAGCTGGATGCCGGCGGCGTGCAGCTCGTCGAACAGGGCGAGCATCTCGTCGTACTCCGGCGAGAGCACACGCTCGGGGCTGTAGCTGAGCAGGCGCGTGCCCAGGCGGATCGCACGCACGTGCAGGAAGTCGGGGTCACCCTCGAGCAGCGGCCGGGCGTACTCGCGCAGACGGCTCGCCGGCATGTAGCCCGCGTCGCCGCCGGTGATCAACATGTCGGTGATCTCGGGGTGCGTGCGCACGTAGCGGTGGACCTGCTCGATCTCCTTCTGCAGGAACATGTCCTCGTCGCCGCGCACCTGCGCGTGGCGGAAGCAATAGGTGCAGAAGGCGAAGCAGTTCTGCGTCGAGGTGTCGAAGATCAGCGCGCACTGCGGGTACTTGTGCTGGCTGCCCTCGAGGAATTCCATCTCGCCTTCGGCGTTCGTGAACAGCGGCTTGTTGAGCTGCTGGTTGCCGTCGTGCGGGTTGGTCGACTCCATGTAGTCGTCGAGGACCTGCTGGCGTTCCTCTTCGGTCGCCGCCGCCCGGGAGCGCTCGACCAGCTCCCGGCGCAGCATCCCCGGTTGCGGGAAGGTGAGCTGGAACAGCGAATCCGTGGCGAAGTGGTCCCAGTCGATGCTGTTGAGCACGTGGCGCGTGACCATGAAGCGGTAGACGCGCACGAAGAGTTCGCGCTCCTCGACGTGACCGATGTGGATGCCGGCGTCCTCGAGGACGGTCACCACCTCGCGCAGGCCCTCGAGGCCGCGGTACTGTTCCTTGTCGCGGAACAGGAAGGGACGCGTCTCGAGCAGGCCCGACGACTCCGGGTACTGGGCGTGCACCCGGCTCAGCAGACCCTGCGGCAGCAGGTCCTCGCGCTCGATGATCGCCCGGACCTCGTCGGAGTACCGGTAGCGATCGAGCATCCGGTCGATGTCCTCACGGGTGACGGCGGCCGTGGTCGGGGCCATGGTCTCGGGTGCACTCACGGTGGTTCCCCCAGGGTCGGGTTCTCGATGGGCGCACGCCGCGCTGCCCCTCCGACCCGGGAACGGTGTGGGGCACGTCGAGCCGCGGCGCCCGATACGGGTTCCATCCAGATCTTCGACACCGCGCCCGCCCGGTGCCACCGAAGATCGGTCATCGAAGCATCACCGGGAGGAATGAACAGGATCTCGTCCGGCCGCTCGACCCCGAAACGGCCTCCAGGGCGCTCCATACGACTCTCGGCCCGCGGACGGCAGATCCCGGAGGACCGCCTGGAGGTCGGAGAGATCACAACTTCGATTCCGTCAGCGCATCGAGAGGCCCCGTTCGACAGGACGCCGCGTCCGCCGAGCGCCGGTCACCCACGTTCGCCCAGTCGGCGGGCGATCCACACGGTGCGAAACACTGCCGTACCCGTCGTGCCCACGGCGAGGACGGCCAGAACGCCGACGGTGAGCGCTCCCGTGTCCCGACCGAGGAGGAGGTGCGACAGCGTGGGATCGAGCACGGGACCGAGC
The DNA here is from genome assembly GCA_035268685.1 of Candidatus Krumholzibacteriia bacterium. Lineage (NCBI taxonomy): Bacteria > Candidatus Krumholzibacteriota > Candidatus Krumholzibacteriia > Candidatus Krumholzibacteriia bacterium. The sequence goes on from DATFKK010000172.1 coordinate 10,473, forward strand.
CCGAGCAGCAACATGCGCTCGGCTCGCTGCAGGACGCCGAGCTTGCACAGCACCCCCAGGCTCTCTCCGCGCGCGCGGGCGTAGCTGACCATGAGCGAACCACCCAACGCGATCACCGCGAGGACCACACCGGGACCCGACCCGTAGAAGACCACCAGGCCGACGAACACGGCCAACTCCGCGAACCGATCGAGGGTGGAGTCGATGAAGGCGCCCGCGTCCGACACCAATCCACGGCGGCGGGCCACGTCCCCGTCGAGGACGTCGGCGATCCCACTCAGCAGGATCAGCGCCCCTCCGACCGGCAGATGGCCGAGGCCGAATGCCACGCCCGACGCGATACCACCCGCAAGACCGAGAAGGTTGAAGACGAATGGGCTCGCCCCGGAAGCGAATGCCGCCCATCGCACCGGGCGCAGCGCCCAGTAGAACCAGTCGCGCACGAAGAAGCCGAGTACGAACGACCCGCCACGTCCCGTGGCGTCCCTCCCCCGGGCTCGGCCCGCAGCGCTGAAACGGTACGCCGCCATGCTCAACAGCGAGAGTCCGACCAGGCTCGTCACGACCACGATCTCGGGTCTCATCTCTCGTCTCCGGGCGACATGGACTCGCGGCGCGCGCGGCGCAACGCGCGGAGCACGCGAAAGAGCTTCGGCCACAACAACACCAGCGGCCAGCGGCGTTCGGCCGGTCGGATCTCGAGTTCGAGACCGGTCCGTCGCCGCAGCTTCCGCACGATGTAGTCGAGCCAGTCGTCGTAGGTGAAGAGATATTTCGACCACCGCAACGTGGCACGGATTCGCGAGCGCCGGAAATACCACGCCCAGCGCAGGCGTGCCACCCGTGATACGGCGCGGGTCCGCACGAAGTGATCACCGGCGACGACCACCCCGTGTTCGGGTCCATGACGGCTGATCAGATCGCGATAGAGCGGCACGAGCTGGTGCTCCTGGGCGGAGAAGACCTCTCGGACCCGCTCCCCTCGTTCCGGCCGGATCTCGCCCGCGTACGAGACTCGCAGCATGTGCTCGCAGTAGGTGCGGGCGTCGAACTCCCGGGGTAGGTCGAGCGGAACCCAGCACAGCGTCTCCACCCGCGCACGCGTCACGGCGGTCATGAGCGATCGCAGCACGGCGGACTCACGGACGAAGACGAACTCGACCCGCTGGGACAAGCGGCCCTTGCAGAAATGATCCGCTGACCGGCTCGAGAGTGCCCTCTCCAGGCCTTCCCGGGTGACCACGAAGCACTTCGCTCCGGCCCCCTCCACCGCTGGAGGTCGCACCGAGATCACGTTCGGTGTCAACCAGCGGTTCAGCACGGATAGCGTGAAGGCCGATCGCTGGACCATCCCCCGCTCACGAAGCCTTCCGTAGAACGACCGCGTGCTGTCGACGACCACGAAGAGGTCGGTCGCACTGTGTGGATCCGGCGATGTGCCGAGCAAGCGCGACCCGAAGAGGATCACGGCCGCGAGCGTCGGCCCCGATGCACGTGACAGGTACTCGACCTGGGCGGCGACTTCGTCCGTCGGAACGAAGAGCTCGGGCCGAGCTCGGGAACCGGGATCCATTCGACCGTCTCTCGTCAGGCAACCCGGCGAGTCATCGAGACCCGCCGGGTGCTTCGGAATCCGCCGACCCTCGCAGTCCGGCGAGACCCTCGACCATCTCCACGTGCATTCGATCGGAGAACTCCGAGGCCGTCTCCACGGTCGGGTCGAACCGGAACGGACCCAGACGGAGCGCCCGGCCCCGGACCCCGCCGATGTTCGACACGTAGTCGGCGAGCCGGCCGCAGCGCCAGAATCCGTCGACCACCAGTACGTGGGTCTCCCAGGTCCGCTGCTCGAGGATCGCCTCGAGCCCACCTCTCTTGAACGGTCGAATCCCGCCGTCCCGAGTGCGGTGTCCCTCGGGGAACAGCACCATGGGCCGCTCGGCGGAGCGGGCCACTTCGGCGAGACGGTCGACCTGTTCCCTCGTTCGCGATCCCGGCTCCACCAACGGCATGTCGTACAGCCGCAACATGTGGGAAACCAAGGGAATCCCCCGAGCGTAGCGTCGTCTGGTCACGATCAGGGGCGAGCGATCCCGCACCGCGAGAATGCCGAGGGGTATGTCCAGCAGGGACTGATGATTCATGAGGATGAGCGTCCCGGTGGTACCTCGCACCGGCGCGGGCACCTCGATCCGGGCCCCGGCGACCACTCCGACCACACCTCGCAGGATCAGCGCGGCCACCCCGCGCATCCAGACATACAGGATCCGGTCACGGGCGCCCGGCCGAATCCGTATCCATCCAGTCACGATGATCCGTTGAATCAAGTCGGTGACAAGAAATATGATGGCCGCCGTGAAGAGTGAGAAGGCTCCGCGCAGTCGCAATGGTTCGATCCTGCTCCGAGCTCCGGAACTCGACGTCGAATCAGGCCCTCTCCGGCACCGGTGATCGTCCTCGAGCGCCTCGTGCTTCCCACGAGAGAAGGATATTTGGGCAGCCATGAAACCGTCAAGGATCCCCTCCCGATACGAGCCGCCCGATTCGGCGGTCGAGTCCAACGCATCCGCCCCCGGCGCGGCCGGCCAGGACGCCGTACCGACGCCCGACGACGAGGATCGCGCGCGCCGGTTCCAGGACTACGACTACAGCAACTTCTACTCGGGCACAGGGAACGATCCCTTCGACATGCTCGAGCCCTTCGACGCGTGGTGGCAATGGGCGCGGCCGGCGGGGTACTACCAGTTCGGCCTCCCGATGCGCACGGCACCCGGAACGAGGGTGGACGTCGACGAGACCAAGAATCACACCACCCTGAAGGGTCTCGTGAACCTGGCCAGCTACAACTACCTGGGTCTCTCCTACCGCCCGGAGGTGATCGAAGCCTCGGTCGACGCCGTACGCAGGTACGGCCTCGGCGCGTCCGGGTCTCCGATCCTGAGCGGCAACCTCGATCTGCACGAACGGCTGCGTGAGAACCTCGCCCGCTTCAAGGCGAAGGAGGAGGTCCTGCTGTTCCCGTCGGGTTATGCTGCGAATCTGGGACTCATCGCCGGCCTGATGCGCGCGGGAGACCTGGTGGTGGCCGACCAGTACTCGCACACGAGCATCATCGATGGAATCATCCTCTCACGCGCCAAGGCTCGATTCTTCCGCCACAACGACGCCGACGACCTGGACCGCAAACTCGGTCGCGCCGATGGCAAGAAGCTCGTGGTGGTCGAGGGCGTCTACTCGATGGACGGCGATCTCGCTCGGCTGCCCGAGATCGTGGAGGTCGCTCGCAAGCACGGTGCGCGCATCCTCATCGACGAGGCGCACTCCGGCTTCCTCTTCGGAGAGAACGGCCGTGGGGTCGCGGAGCACTTCGGCCTCGACGACGAGGTCGACATCCATCTCGGAACCTTTTCCAAGAGCCTCGGGGGCATGGGTGGCTTCGTTGCGGGCTCGACCCAGCTCATCAATTATCTTCGGGGGTTCGCGCGTTCGCGTGTGTTCTCCTGTGCGATCGCCCCCGGCGTCGTGGCCGGACTCGACCGGGCACTCGACATCGCTCGCGCCGAGCCCGAGCTCCGGTTCGTGCTCCACGACAACGCCGACTTCCTCCGCAATCGTCTGAGAGACGCCGGGGTCGACGTGGGCCTGTCGGAGTCGCAGGTGATTCCGATTCTGATCCGCGACGACGAGCGGATCTTCTCGATCGTCGAGGACCTTCTCCACGAGGGCGTGTACCTGAATCCGGTTCGCTATCCCGCCGTGGGAAAACACCGATCGCGGGTGCGGATCTCCGTCTCGGCGGCTCACACGCGCGCCGAGCTGGCCGAAGCGGCCGATGTCATCACTCACGTGCTGCGCAGGTACGGGCTATGCAATTGACGAAGTACAGGTTCTCGAACGCAATCAATGCCTTCTTCGAGATGCCGACCGAGACCGCGGCCGAGCTGTTGCCCGACCATCTCCAACCACTCGAGCTACGCCACCAGTCCTCGATCCTCGCGGTGACGGCGTTCCACTTCACCGAGAGCATGGTCGGCGACTACCACGAGGTCGTTCTCGCAGTGATCGTGCCCCCGATGGTCAAAGCCGCCGATGTCTTTCCGAAGTCGGCCTACTATCCCTTCGTCGTGGGGACCAGTACGTCGGCCTCTCGCGAGCATGCCATCGAACGGTGGCACCTCCCCCACTACATGGCCGACGTCCATGTCGACCTCGTAGAGAAGGATGGTACCGTCGACGTCCGTGTCCGTGACGAAGACAGTCCGATCCTCGACTTCCGGATCACGGCACACAAGTGGTCGATCGTCGACCAGCTGTACCAGTGCTTCATGACCGACGACTCGAATCGCTATCGGGTCGACATGCATCTGCACGGTCGCTTCACCGAACACGAAGACGAGCAAGGCCGACTCACGCTCCACGAGCATCCGATGACCGAGCTGATCTTCGACCAGGACGTCGCGACACACCCGTTCCGCGAGATGTGGATGAAGGACGGGATGCAGGTCTTCGAAGAGCTGGAAACGATCTAGATGATCGTGAGTACCGAGTCCGTCGCCTGATGTCGGTCTTCGTGATCGTCAACCCTGCCGCCGGCCGCGGACGGCGCGAGGGCCGGATCGCCAGTCTTCGAGCGCTCCTGGAGCGCGCGTTGCCCGACCGACGAGAGGTCTTCACCACGGGCCCCGGCCAGGAAGCCGACCTCGTGGATCACGCACTCACCGAGGGCTACGACACGATCGTGGCGATCGGCGGAGACGGCACGTGGAGCCTGGTCGCGGACCGCATTCTGAGATCGGGGCAGCGAGACGTGCGTCTCGGGCTGTTGCCCGCGGGCACGGGGAACGACTTCGGGAAGTCGCTGGGCATCACGTCCGATCGAAGCGAGCACGTGGTCCGGGCGATCGTCGAACGCCGAACGCGTCGGGTCGACGTAGGGCGCGCCGGAGGGCGATACTTCCTGAACGTGGTGGGAGCCGGCTTCGACATCGCCGTGATCGACGATGCGGCCGGTCTGCCTTTCCTGCATGGTGACGCCCTGTACCGAGCCTCCGCGTTGCGTCAACTCTTCCGCTTTTCGGGTCTCCCGCTGGAGATCCACGCGAACTCCTGCCGGCCACTCGTACTCGATCATCTCATGCTGGTGGTCGCCAACGCGAACTACTTCGGCGGATCGTTCCACATCGCGCCGCGTGCCCGACTCGACGACGGCCGTCTCGACGCCGTGAGCATCGCCAATGGGGGTGCATTCGAGCGAGCCCGCCTCTTCTCACTCGTCGGCCGAGGGCGACACGAGGGACATCCCAAAGTGATCATCCAACAGGCCTCTCGCCTCGAGGTGCGGTCCGAGCCGGGTTGGCGCTACGAGATGGACGGCGAAGTCTACACGTGCGAGGGTGGGCGGCTCGAGATCGAGTCGGTTCCCGCCGCGCTCGAGATCTTCGTACCCGAGTTCTGACTCGGGCCCGAGGGGGCGTGGCGCACGACACAGTGGAGGACGGAACGACGTGAGAGCCGTGACCTTCGACGGAGCGATTCCACGATACCTGACCACGCGGGCAACTGGTCGGATCGCGTCGCGCTGGCTCTCCGGTCCCGGCCGCTGCACACGCCTGCAGGAGGTCCCGCTGCCCGCACTGCCGGCCGACGACTGGGTCCGGGTTCGCACTCGACTCGGAGGAATCTGCGGGAGCGACCTCGATCTGGTGCGGCTCGACGTCTCCCCTTCGACCTCACCCTTCTCTTCGTTCCCCTTCGTCGTCGGACACGAGAACGTGGGCGTGATCCAGGAGGTCGGTCCGGCCGTGACCGGTCTCCGACCGGGAGAACGCGTGGTGGTGAATCCGCTGCTCTCGTGCGTGCCGCGCGGAATCGAACCGCCGTGCCGTCATTGCGTGGGCGGGCACCCCGCGCGCTGCCAGAACTTCACCGAAGGCAGGCTCCCGGCCGGAATGCTCCTCGGCACGACGCGATCACTCGGGGGGAGTTGGGGCGACGCCTACGTCGCCCACGTCAGCCAGGTGGTCCGAGTGCCCGAACAGGTCGGTGATCGAAGCGCGGTCCTGCTCGAGCCGCTCGCAACGGTGTTGTCGCCCGTCCTCGACCACCCTCCCGCCGCCGGTGAGCAGGTACTGGTGATCGGGGGCGGCTCCATCGGTCTGCTCGCAACAGCCGCTCTCCGCACGGTCGCCCCCGAAGCCCGGGTCACCGTGCTCGCCCGGCACCGTTTCCAGGCCGAACACGCCGAACGCATGGGGGCCCATCACATCGTGGTGCCCCGCGACGCGGACGACTACTTCCGCTCGCTCTCGGACCTCTCGGGTGGTCGCCTGTTGCACCCCATCCTCGGCCCACGCGTCCACGTGGGTGGATTCGACCACAGCTACGTTTGCGTCGGGAACTCCGGGGCGGTCGACGACGCGCTCCGGTTCACGCAGGCGGGCGGACACGTGGTCCTACTGGGCAACGTCTCGCGACTCCCGAAGGTCGACTGGACACCGCTGTGGATGAAGGAGCTCACGATCCGCGGCAGCCTCTGCTACGGTCACCATCCCCACGGCGGCACGACCCGGCACGCTTTCGACACCGCAATGCATCTGCTCACCGAGGGACTCCGCGACACGATCGATCCACTCGTCACCCACGTATTCCCCCTCCGTCACTTCCGGGAAGCACTCGCGTACTCGATGTCCAGATCGCGGCATCGAAGTATCAAGGTGGCCTTCGACCTCACCGAGCAATGAACGCACTTCGCCGGGCTCTCTTCTCTCGGTTCGTCTGGATGCTCGTGGGCCTGTTCGCCCTGACGATTCTCGCGGACCTCTGGCTCGATGCGGAAGGCGGCGCTTCGGTCGTGGTGGAGAGATGGGGAGTCTGGGCACCCATCGCCGCATTCCTGCTGAAGACACTCACCACGATGACACCGATCGGTGCCGTGGCGCTGGCCGTGTTCACCGGAGTGATCTTCCCCCTGTGGCTGGCGATCCTGATCAATCTCGCCAGTGGGATCGTCGGGGGCATCGGGATGTACTACGTGTGGCGGCAAGGGAACCACGAGTTCGACCTACAGGCTCGTCTCGAGACCCTTCCCGGGTGGATGCGGCGCTACGCTGCCGACAACCTTCTGTTCCTGATCCTCTTGCGCTTCCTGCCGTGGGCAGGCGGCGGCCTCGCCGACATGCTGGCCGGCGCGCATCGCATCCCCCTGCGGACACAGGTCTGGAGCCTCGTCCTCGGGTACCTTCCCGGTTCGGTGATCTACGCGCTCATGGGCACCGGACTCCTCCGTCTGACCTGATCTGACCGGACCGGAGACGTAAGGTATCCTGCCATTCATCTTCGACTTCCGGCAAGCGGGGTGTGTCGTCGGGAAGGATCGAGCTGTCGGACCCAGAAGTCCCACGACCCCATCGGCTCGCCACGGCCGAGGAGAGCGGCACCGACGATGACGGCGTCTCGAAATCGCGACCGCGGGGGGCGCTGGCAGACCATCGCCCTGCCGAACGAACACGGAGGCTGGAGCTTCGTCGGTGAGCCGATCCTGCTGGGTCTGCTGCTCGCGCCGACCTGGGGCGGGGTGGCACTCGCGACGGCCGCCGTCGCCGCGTTCCTGCTGCGGCATCCGCTGCGGATCGTGCTGCGGGCGAGGGAGGTTTCGCCCCGTGTGCGCGCGGCCCGGCGATTCGTCGTCGCGTACGGCGTTCTCCTGGCCGCCGCGGCGGTCGTCGCTGCTGTTCTCGCGCCGTCGCTGGGCGTGCTGATCCCCATCGGCCTGTCCGCTCCGCTGCTGCTCGTCCAACTGGGGTACGACGCGCGCGGGCGCAGCCGCGACGCCATGGCCGAACTCGCCGGGGCCGCGGCGACCGGGGCCTTCGCTGCCGGCATGGTCCTCTTCGCCGGCTGGTCGCTCGCACTCGCCCTCGGCGTGTGGTCGGCGCTGGCCATGAAGGGTCTCGCGACCGTGCTGTACGTGCGGGCGCGGCTGCGGCTCCAGCGCGACGCACCGGTGTCGCGCTCGCTCCCGGTGATCGCGCACGTCGTCGGCGCCCTCGTGCTGTGGGTCGAAACGATCGGCGGGGTGACACCGTGGACGGCGCCGGTGGGCATGGGTCTGCTGACGCTCCGCGCGATGGCGGGTCTGTCCCGCACGAGCGGTCGAAGGCCGGCGAAGGTCGTCGGTCTGCAGGAATTGGCGTTCGGTGTGGGCTACGTGCTGCTGGTGGCGCTCGGTTACCGGGTCGGCTGAACCGCACGCCCGCGGGGTCGTCGCCAGGCGGCGTGCGATTCCATTCGAAAATGCAGTGGTTCCAGGGTGTCAGCTTGTGACCGCTGACGACGCGCAATGTCAGCCGCTGGAGGCTGACATTGGCAATTGTCATCCGATATCGGCTGACGAGGCGAGAACCGGGTCATGGACGAAGTATTTCATCGGGCCACGACGCTGGAGGAATCGGCGTCCGGCTTCGATGGGCACGCGTCTGCCTTCCGTCAGGTCGCGTCCGGGGTGAGCGCGGTCGCATCCTCTCACAGAACGGAACGGGCGGGAATTCCGGGGATTCGGCCGGCCTACACCAGCCGCACCGCCCGCCGACGGTGCCGTCGCAGACCCTGATCGTGGACGGCGAGCGTGATCCAGTCGCGCAGGGCGTTCTCGATCGCCCGGAGTTCGTCGTCCTGCGCCCGGTCCAGCGCGCGGTGGACGACCTGCCGCGAACATCCGAGCACGTGGTGCAGTCCCGCGCGGCCGTGCTGCCTCCGGCGCGCGAGAACGATCTCGTGCTGCCGGGGTGTCCACGAGCGCGTCACGCGGACGTGGGCGCGGGCCAGGCGCTCGGCCACTCTCTGGTAGGGCTCGAGATGACGGGCGACGAGGGACAGCTGGAGCGGAAGCCCTTCCTCGACCGCATCGGCCGTCGCGTCGCGGAGTGCATCGACCGGAAGCGTCTCCATCTCGGCCCGCGCGCGCTGGCTCGACGGAAGATCGACGGCTCCGTGCAGTCGGAAGTGGAAGGCCGCCGGCCAGCACACGAGGTGCAGGGCCGCCACGATGTCGAAGGCGCGTTCGGGCGCGGTCATCCACCCCACGAACAGGTCGTGCTCGGCGACCATGCGGAAGCGCCCGTGCCACCACTGGGGATGCCGCTCGCCGATCCGCGCGAGCAGGGCACCGGCCCCGGCACGTCGGGTGGGATCGAGGGGCTGGGCGGCGGCTCCGACGAGAAGATGCGTCAGCGCGTCCATGGATCGCGGAGGCTGTCCGTCGGGTGGCGTCGGGCGACAGTATCGCACGTCCGGCGGGGCGGTGACCAGCCGGCGGGCCGGCGACCGGGCGGCGCGCGATGACACTCGGAAAAGCGGGGTCGCGGGATGTCAGCCTCGTGGGACTGACAAAGCGAAATGTCAGCCCCTGGAGGCTGACATTCGCAGTTGTCAGCCGATCCCGGCTGACAATCCGAAAACAGGGTTCTCGAAGAATGGTTTCACCAGCCGACAACGCGCGCCGACAACGCGCGGCGACACCACGCAACGATGCCACCGCACGATACCGACGCACGATACCGACACACGCGGCTAACCGATCGCCGCCCCGCTCTCCTCGTCCACGTGCTTCTTCGCGTGGTACGAGGACCGCACGAAGGGTCCGCTCTCGACGTGCGCGAAGCCCATCGACAGCGCCTTCGACCGCAACTCGGCGAATTCCTCGGGCGTGTAGTACTTCTCGATCGGCAGCTGCCCGCGCGTGGGCTGCAGGTACTGACCGATCGTCACCACGTCGACGTCGACGAAGCGGAGCATGCCGAGCAGCTCGACCACCTCGTCCATCGACTCGCCCAGACCGACCATCAATCCACTCTTCGTACGCTGGATCCGATCGGGGCGCGCCTCGCCCGCGCGACGCAGCACGTCGAGCGATCGCTGCAGGTCGCTGCCGTAGCGCGCACGACGGTACAGCCGCGGCACGGTCTCGACGTTGTGGTTGAAGACCTCGGGCCGGGCCTCGAACACGACCTCGAGCGCCTCGGGATCGCCGGCGAAGTCGGGGACGAGCACCTCGATCTTGCACGAGGGGTTGCGCCGCCGCACGGCCTCGAGCGTGCGCGCGAAGTGGCCCGCGCCGTAGTCGGGCAGGTCGTCGCGGTCGACCGAGGTGATCACGACGTGATCGAGATCCAGACGCTCGGCCGCCTCGGCCACGTTCTCCGGCTCGTTCGGGTCGAGCGCGCCGGGTCGGCCCTTGCCCACCGAGCAGAAGCCGCAGTGCCGCGTGCAGATCTCGCCCATCAGCATGAAGGTCGCCGTCTTGTCGGCCCAGCACTCGAACAGGTTCGGACAGCGGGCCTCCTCACAGACGGTGGTCAGGCGCAGCTCGCGCATCATGCCGGTGACCTCGTCCACGGTGCCCTGGTCATGGAGCCGGACCTTGAGCCAGTCGGGGCGTTCGGCGCTGAGCTCGAGATGGGACTTCTTCTTGCCGGCCATCACACGACCGCCTTTCCGGGGGTGGGGGCGCCGTCGACGAGGACGCGCCCGAAGACGCGGGGGAAGTGCTCGACCACACGATCGGCCACGCTGTCGAGGCCGACGTCGCGTCCGAGCACTCGTTGCATCGAGGTCACGCCGAGGTCGCGGATCCCGCACGGGACGATGACGTCGAAGTCATCGAGATCCACGTTCACGTTCAGCGCGAAGCCGTGGCTGCTCACCCACTTCGACAGGCGCACGCCGATGGCCGCGATCTTTCGTTCCACGCCTTCGTCGCGCACCCACACGCCGGTGTGCGGTGGGTGGCGGAACCCCTCGATGCCGAAGTCGGCGAGGGTGTCGATCAGCACCTGCTCGATGCGGCGCAGGTGGCCGTGGGCGTCGCGCTCGTCGCCGTCGAGGCGCAGGATCGGGTAGCCGACCAGCTGTCCCGGTCCGTGGTAGGTGACGTCGCCGCCGCGGCCGACCTCGAAGACCTCGAAGCCGCGCGCGCGGAGCTGCGCCTCGTCCAGGAGGACGTTCTCGGCGTGGGAATTGCGGCCCAGGGTGAGCACGCGGGGGTGTTCGAGCAGGACGAGGGTGTCACGGCCCTCGCCCTGCTGCCGTGCGACGACGAGTTCGTCCTGCAGACGCAATCCTTCGGCGTAGGCGACCCGTCCGGGCCGCCGGACGTCGAGCAGGTTCTGCCCGTGCGCCTCGGCCATGACTGCGCCCACCCCGTCGGCCCTACAGGGCCGTCTCGTCGAAGTTCTCCAGCGTCTCCTTGATGCCGCTCAGGAAACGCTCCGCCGTGGCACCGTCGATCAGACGGTGGTCGTAGCCCAGGGTCACGTACATGCGCGGCCGGATCGCGATGGCGCCGTCGACGGCCACCACGCGGTCCTCGACCTTGCCCATGCCCAGGATCGCCACGTTCGGCTGGTTGATGACCGGATCGCCCATGAGGCTTCCGAAGCTGCCCGGGTTGGTGATCGTGAAGGTCGAACCCGACAGCTCGTCGGGACCGAGCTTGCGGTCGCGGGCCCGGGTCGCCTTGTCGGTGATCGCCTTGGCCAGCCCGACCATCGACAGGTCCTGCGCGTCGTCGATCACCGGGACCAGCAGGCCCCAGTCGAGGGCGACCGCCATGCCCAGGTTCACGTAGTCGTGATAGATGATGTCGGTGCCGTTGATCGACGCGTTGATCACCGGGTGCTTGGCCAGCTGGTCGATCACGGCCTTGGCCATGAACACCGTGTAGGTGAGCTTGGCCCCGCCGGTCCGCTGCAGGAAGGCTTCCTTGTTCTTCTTCCGCAGCTCGTCGACGCGCTTCATGTCGATCTCGTAGTAGGTGTGCACGTGCGGGCTCGTCTGCACGCTGTGCACCATGCGCTCGCTGATCACCTGGCGCATGCGCGACATCGGCTCGACGCGGTCGCGCTCGCCGGCCTCGGCGGTCGGACCCGACGCGGCGGGCTGCGGCGCGGCTTGCTGCCGCTGGGCCTGCTGCGGCTGGGCGGCCGGCTGCTGCGGGGCTGCCTGCGGGGCCGGCTGTTCGGCCGGGGCCTGCTCCGTCGCGGTGCCACCGCGCTCGATGTAGGCCATGATGTCGTCCTTGGTCACCCGGCCGTGCACGCCGCTGCCCTGCACCTGCGTGATGTCCACGCCGTGCTCGGCCGCGATCTTGCGCACCAGGGGCGAGCTCTTGGTCTGCACGCGCTCCTCGCGGGTGGCCGCCGGGCCGCCGTTGCCGCCGGTCGACGCCGCGGGCTGCGGCTGGGGCGCGGGCTCGGACGGAGCGGGCTTCTTCGCGGGCTCCTCGGTCTTCGCGGGCTCCTCGGCCTTCGCGGGCTCCTGTGCCGGTTCCTGAGCGGGCTGGGCCTCCTGCTTCGACTCCTCTTCCTTCGCGGGAGCCTCGGACGGCGCCTCGCCGCCGCCACCGTCGGCCTCGTCCCCCTCGCCGATCTTGGCGACGACGGTCTTCACCTCGACCGTCTCGCCCTCGTTGACGACGATCTCGGCCAGGGTGCCCGAAGCGGGCGACGGGATCTCGGCGTCGACCTTGTCGGTGGAGATCTCGAACAGCGGCTCGTCACGCTCGACGGGGTCGCCGACCTTCTTCAGCCACTTGGTGATCGTGCCCTCGGCGATGCTCTCGCCCATCTGGGGCATCGTCACATCGGTTGCCATCGTTCCTCCTGCGCAGACCGGGGTTCCGGAGACCGGGTTTCGGGTTCGGCTCGACGATCAGAACGCGATCGGGTGACCCGCCGCGGCGTGACTCGCCTCGAGCATGCCCTCTCCCAGCGTGGGATGGGCGTGGACGATGCGCGAGAGCTCGTCGTTCGTGCACTCGAGGTGCAGCAGCGCGGCGGCCTCGCTGATCAGGTCGGTGGCCGCCGGCCCGATGATGTGGATCCCGAGGATCTCGTCGTACTTCTTGTCGCGGACGATCTTGACGAAGCCCGCGGTCTCGTGGCGGATGCGGGCCTTGCCGCTGGCCGCCCACGGGAACTTGCCCACCTCGACGTCGTAGCCCTCCTCGCGCGCCTGGGCCTCGGTCTTGCCCACGCTCGCGACCTCGGGACGGCAGTACGTCGCATTCGGGACCGTCTCGTACTTGACCGGGAAGGTCTCGTGGCCGGCGATGTGCTCGGCGGCCACGATCGACTCGGCCGAGGCGCAGTGGGCCAGGGCCGGCGTCGGCACGATGTCACCGATCGCGTACACGCCCTCGACGCTGGTCCGCATGTATTCGTCGGTCAGCACGTAGCCGCGCTCGTGCATCCGCACGCCGACCTCCTCGAGGCCGCAGTCGGCGGTCAGCGGCGAGCGCCCCACGGCCACCAGCAGCATGTCGGCCTTCAGGGTCTCGGTCTCGCCGTCCTTGTCGAGCGTCAGGTCGACGCTGCGGGCCTTCGCCTCGGCGTTGGCCAGCTTGGTCCCGGTACGGATCTCGATACCGTCCTTCTTCAACGCGCGTTCGAGGTCCTTGCTGCAGTCCTCGTCCTCGATCGGCAGGATCCGCGGGAGCATCTCCACGAGCACCGTCTCCACGCCGAAGCGGGCGAAGATCGACGCGAACTCGGTCCCCACGGCGCCCGCGCCGAGCACGACGAGCTTCTTCGGCAGCTTCTCGAGCTCGAGGATGTGGTCGCTGGTGATGATCCGCTTGCCGTCGACGGGAAAGGCGCCGATCTCGGTGGGCTTGCTGCCCATGGCCAGGAGCACGCCCCTCTTCGCGGTGAGCGTACGGGTCTCGCCGTCCTGGGTGACCTCGACCGTCTTCGGACCGGTGAGGCGTCCGCGGCCCCGCTCGGTGGTGATCTTGTTCTTCTTGAAGAGGTACTCGACGCCCTTGGCGTTCTTGTCCACCGTCTGGGACTTGTTCTTCATCACCTGGGAGAAATCGAGCTTCCAGTCGGGGATGTCCAGACCCATGGTCTTGGCGTGGGCCATCTCGCTGACCAGGTCGGCCGAGTGCAGCATGGCCTTGGTCGGAATGCACCCGCGCAGCAGACAGGTGCCACCCAGTCGGGAATCCATCTCGACGACGGCGGTGTTCAAGCCCAGCTGCGCCGCCCGGATCGCTCCGGTGTAGCCGCCGGGTCCGGCGCCGATCACGATCACGTCGTAGTCCGTGTTCGCCACGCTGCTCCCTTTCCCTGCTCGGGGCCCGGCCACGGGCCGGTGCCACGGGTCTTGTGGACGCACGCCAGGACCGGCGTTCGCCGTCGTGTCTCACAGTTTCGATAACCGTAGAAGACTAGCATGTCCGATCGATTCGACCAGGGGGCGCCCCCGGGTCGCGAGCGGGGATGATCAAGATGTTGCTGGAGTCGTGCGGCGGCCGGGGGGCGATTCCTCCGTCGCACACCCTTCTGGCATCCGCCATGCAGCGGCGAGAGGCGCACCTCTTCGGAAGGAACCCACCGTGGATCGCAATCTCCGGCCCGTTCGCGCCTTCGACGTCCACTGGCGGGCACTGGACGGGGGTGGTGTCCTCGTCCGACTCGCCGACCAACGCCGTTTCACCCTCGACGAGATCGGACTGGTACTCTGGGATCGCTGCGACGGCGAATGGAGCGTGGGGGACCTCGTCGACGAGCTCGTGCGTCTGTTCGACGCCGAGCCCGACCAGGCCGCCGACGACGTCGAGGCCTTCCTGCTCGATCTCGAGAGAACGGAACTGGTCCGGCTCTTCGCCGTGCCCGACCCATCCCTGGCCGGACCGGCGCGCGTGGGCCCCACCACGGTCGTGGTCTAAAAGTCCGTACATGGACCTTGACCGGATCAGAAATAGCTGGCAGCCGCGAAGGCTGCGTAGCCCGCGAGCAGCAGAGCCCCCTCGGCCCGCCCCACTCTTCCGCCGGTGGCCATCATCGGGATCAGGGCCACGGTGAACACCAGCGTGATCGGAACGATCACCTGGCGCACCTGATCGGAGGCCTCCACGTCCCCGAACATGCACACGCCGCCGAGCACGAACAGCAGGTTCATCTGATTGCTGCCGATGATGTTGCCGATGCCGATCTCGTGGTGACCGCGGACGACGGCGACCACGCTCGCCGCCAGTTCGGGCAACGACGTCCCGACCGCCACCATGGTGGCACCGATGACCTCCTCGGAGATCCCGAACTGCAAGGCCACCGCCTCGGCCGCGCTCACCAGCAGGTGCGCACCGCCCACCAGCAGCAGGAGCCCGAGCGCCGACTGCGCGATGGGCCAGAGCAGACCCGGGCGCGGGACGTCGGGGATCTCGGCCTCGAGCGCGGTGTCGCCGCCGGGCGCGTGCCCCCCGCGTATGTAATAGAAGAGCGACAGCGCGAGCATGCCCAGCATGACCGCACCCGCCGGACGGTCGAGGTGGCCCGTCATGGCGAAGGCCGCGGCCACGAAGGTGGCCAGCACCATGAACGACGCGTCGAGCCGCACCTCGCGCCACAGCACGCGCACGGGGTGCAGCAGACACACCGTCCCGAGGATCAGACCCACGTTGGCGATATTGCTGCCGAAGACGTTGCCGACCGCGATGCCGGCGGAATCCTTGGCCGCGGCCACCAGGCTGACCACGGCCTCGGGACTCGAGGTGCCGAAGGCCACCACCGTGAGGCCGACCACCATGGGCCGGATCCCGAGGGTCAATGCGATATGCGCAGAGCCTCGCACCAGGAGTTCCGCGCCGAACCAGGTGCCGACGACCCCGCCGGCCAGCCAGAGAAAGGTGATGGGCTCCATGGGTAGGGATCCGTGCCGAGAACGGGTGAGGGCGCAGGAGTGATTTCGGGTGCGGCGCGAGCCGCGCATGCTAGCACAGCCGCCGAGCCGCGTTGACCCCACAGTTGCGGGGCCCTAGACTCGACGGGTCCGTGTCCGGAGGTCGCGCTCGGCGACCCCTTCGATTCCAGGAGCAACACCGTGCGCGTTCTGATCACCGGCTTCACCGGCTTCGTCGGGAGCCACCTCGCCGACCATCTGCTCGAGCGTGGCGACTGCGAGATCTACGGCCTCTACCGCTGGCGCAGCCGGATGGAGAACGTGAACCATCTGCTCGGTCGCGTCCATCTGATCGAGGGCGACATCGCCGACGCCTCGGGCATGCGTCGCGCGCTCGAGATCAGCCGGCCGGACTGGGTCTTCCATCTGGCGGCCCAGTCCTTCGTGCCCACCAGCTGGACCAGCCCGAACGAGACGCTCGACGTGAACGTCCGCGGTCAGATCAACCTCTTCGAAGGTCTGCGTCAGCTCTCGTTGAACCCGCGGATCCAGATCGCCTGCAGCAGCGAGGAATACGGTCTGGTCCACGCCGACGAGCTGCCGATCCGCGAAGAGAACCCCCTGCGGCCGCTGTCGCCCTACGCGGTGAGCAAGGTGACCCAGGACGTCCTGGCCTACCAGTACCACCAGAGCTACGGAATCGACACGGTGCGCACCCGCGGCTTCAACCACACGGGTCCGCGGCGTGGCCACGTCTTCGTGTGCAGCAACTTCGCCCATCAGGTGGCGAGCATCGAGGCCGGCCTCCAGGACGCGGTGATCCGCGTGGGCAACCTGGATGCACGGCGTGACTTCACCGACGTCCGCGACATGGCCCGCGGCTACGTCCTGGCCCTCGAGAAGGGCGAGCCCGGCGGGTGCTACAACATCTGCCAGGGCAAGGCCCACCGGATCGGCGACGTCCTGGACATGCTGCTCGACATGGCCCGTCTCGAGGTCAGCGTCGAAGAGGATCCCGAGCGCATGCGCCCGAGCGACGTCCCGGTGCTCCTGGGTTCGGCCGACCGCTTCCGCGAGCGCACCGGGTGGGAGCCTCGCATTCCCTTCGAACAGACGCTGCGCGACCTGCTCGACTACTGGCGCGACCGGCTGGCCCGACGCACCACCTCGACCCTGTAGCGAACGAACGGCGATCCTCCGACCCCACCGGGTGCACCCGGCCTCCACGTGCAACGAGTCTGGATCACAGGCGGACACGGCTTCGTCGGACGGACGCTCGCCCGCGAGCTGACCGGACGCGCTCTCGCGGTGTGGACCGTCGAGCGCGGTCCCGCTCGTCCCGATGACGACGACCAGACCCTGCGCATCCCGCTGGCCGAGGACGGCGTCGTCGCCCGCGCACTGACCGACATCCGCCCCGACGCGATCGTGCACCTGGCCGCGCAGAGCAGCGGCGGCGCGAGCTTCCGTATTCCGCGCGAGACCCTGCGCAACAACGTCGAGAGTACGCTCGGCCTGCTCGAGGCGATCCTCTCGCTGCCCGCCGGGGAGCGTCCCCGCCTGCTGTCGGTGGGGAGCTGCGAGGAGTACGGTGCGCCGAACGGCGACGGCGAACTCCCGCTGACGGAGGACCAGCCGCTGCGCCCTGGCAACCCCTACGCGGTGAGCAAGACCGCCCAGACCCTGTTGTGCCAGCAGTTCCGCCGTGCCCACGGTCTCGACGTCCTGGCCGTCCGCAGCTTCACGCACACCGGTCCCGGCCAGTCCGATCGCTTCGTCTTCGGCAGCTGGGCCCGGCAGATCGCCGAGCTGGAACGCGCCGGGGGCGGAGTGCTGGCCGTGGGCAACCTCGACGTCAGCCGGGACGTCTCGCACGTCGGTGACGTCGCCCGCGCCTACGCCGACCTGTTGACCGTCGACTGGCCGCACGACGTGGTCAATCTCTGCCGCGGCGAGGCCACCGCACTGCGAACCGTCCTCGACCACCTCTGCTCCGTCGCCCTCGCCCCGGTCGACTGGCAGGTCGACCCGGCCCGGCTGAGACCCGGCGACGTACCGCTCTTCGTGGGCGACCCGTCGCGCTTGCGTTCGATGATCGGATGGGTACCCTCGACCCCCGTCGAGACGGCTCTGAACGAACTCCTGCAATGGTGGCGCGAACGGATCGGCGACTCCCCGTCGTCGCCCACCACTTCCCGCTGAACGAACACGCGCTCACGCGCGAGGAGGAAACGTGGCCAGGATCTGCATGGTGGGAACCGGATACGTCGGACTGGTGTCCGGCGCGTGCTTCGCCGACTTCGGACACGAAGTCTGGTGCGTGGACATCAACGCCGACCGCATCGCCCGGCTCGAACGCGGCGAGATCCCCTTCTACGAACCGGGCCTCGACATCCTCGTCGAGAAGAACCACGGCAACGGGCGCCTGCACTTCACCACCGACCTGGCCACCGGCGTCGCCCCCGCCGAGGTGGTGATGATCGCCGTGCAGACCCCGCCCATGGAGAACGGCGAGGCCGACATGCAGTACGTGATGAAAGTCGGCCAGGACGTCGCCCGCCTGCTCGAGCCCGGGGAATACAAGGTGATCTGCACGAAGAGCACCGTTCCCGTGGGCACCGCACGCGAGCTGACGAAGATGATCGACTCCACCGCGAAGGAAGGCGTCGACTACGACGTCGCCAGCAACCCCGAGTTCCTGCGCGAGGGCAGCTCGATCGAGGACTTCATGCGCCCCGACCGCGTGGTGATCGGCACGAAGACCGAGCGCGCCGCCGAGCTCATGCAGTCGCTCTACCGCCCGCTCTACCTGCTCGACACCCCGATCGTCTCGACCGACCTCGAGACCAGCGAGCTGATCAAGTACGCCAGCAACGCCTACCTGGCGGTGAAGATCAGCTACATCAACGAGATGGCCGACCTGTGCGAGAAGCTCGGCGCTCGAGTCGACGTCCTCGCCAAGGCCATGGGCCTGGACGGACGCATCGGGAAGAAGTTCCTGCACGCCGGTCTGGGCTTCGGCGGAAGTTGCCTGCCGAAGGACACCAAGGCGATCGTGCAGATGGGCCGGGCCAACGAAACGCCCCTGCGCCTGATCGAGGGCGCGATGGGCGTGAACGACGAGCGCGCCCCGCGTGCGGTGGAGAAGCTCGAGGCCCTGGCGGGTTCGCTGCACGGCAAACGCGTCGCCCTCCTGGGCCTGGCCTTCAAGCCGAACACCGACGACGTGCGCGAGGCGCCGAGCCTCGGCCTGGTCGCGGCCCTGCGCGAACGCGGCGCCCACGTGGTGGCCTGTGATCCCGAGGCGGTCGAGACCTTCCTCATGCACGTGCCCGATCTCGAGATCGCCGACGGACCGTACGCCTGCATCGAGGGCGCCGACGCCGCTCTGCTGGTGACCGAGTGGAACCCCTACCGTGAACTGGACATGGAGAGGATCCGCGACGCGATGAAGGCGCCCGTCTTCATCGACTGCCGCAACGTCTACCCGCGCGATCGCATGGAGTCCCTGGGCTTCGCCTACGACAGCTTCGGACGATGAGCAGCCCCGCGGCGCGCGGAGGCCTGGCGACCAACGTGGTGACGGCGGCGTTGCCGCTGGTCGGCAGCTTCCTCGTGTCGCTCCTGCTCGCACCCTACGTGGGCGACGCGGGATTCGGCGTCTACTCGCTGGTCATGTCGGCGGCCACGCTGCTGCTGGTGGCCGCCAAGTTCGGTCTGCACACCGCGACCTCGCGTCTGGTCAGCGAGAACGACGACACCCCCGGTCCGTGGATCCGGGCCGGGCTCGCGTTGCGCCTGCCGCTCACCCTGGGGACGGCGATCGTCGCCGTGGTGGCCTCGCCGTGGATCGCACGGGGCCTGACCGGCACCGACGAGACGACGGTGGCCTTCGCCCTGGCCGGCGCGGTGATCGTCGGGGCCAGTCTGTTCGAGTTCGCGGGCGAGGTCCAGGTCGGCCTGCGGGCCTTCCGGCCGCAGATGTGGCTGCGCGTGGTCGCCCTCGTGCTACGCCTGGCCGCACTGGGACTCGTCCGGTGGTTCGGGGTGGGCGTCGAGTGGTTCCTGGCCGGCCACGCGCTGTCGCAGGCCCTGCCCTCGACGGTCGTGCTCGGGCGGCTGGTCCACTCGACGCGCGCACAGACCGTGGCCGGGGTCCGGACCCTGCGCCGCACCTGGGACCTGGCCCTGCCACTGGCCTTCTCTTCGGCCAGCTTCCTGATCTACGCCCACACCGACCGGCTGATGCTCGGTGCCTTCGACAGCGAGGCCGTGGTGGGGCAGTTCGCGGTGGCCCGCAACGTGATCGACGCGGCGATGTTCCCGGTCGTGGCCCTGACCTGGTCGTTGCGTCCGGCCTTCGTGCGGTCCCTGCGCCCCGGCGCCACCGAGTCGGTGGGTGCGGTCCTCGCCGAGGGACTGCGTCTGTCGGTCGTCTACGTCTGCGCCGGCGCGGCGTTGATGGCGGTGCTCGGCCCCGGCCTGTTGCGCGGACTCTACGGCGCGGAGTTCTCCGAGGCCGGCGCACTGCTGCTGTGGATGGTCCCGCTGTTGGCGCTGCGGGGTCTCGGCACGGTGATCTTCCCCCTGCTCGTGGCCGCGGACTCCCAGCGCGCCTACGCACGCCTCATGGGCTGGACGGCCGGCGTGAACGTTGCGGCGAACCTGGTGCTGATCCCGATCTTCGGGGCGATCGGGGCGGTGGCGAGCACCTTCCTGGCCCTCTTGCTGCTGACCGTGGGCGGGTTCCGCGAGGTCCGACGCGCGGCGGGATCGCTGCCGTGGGGCGAACGGGCGGGCTCGCACACCCGGGCCGTGGTCTCGAGCGGGCTGGCCGCAACGGCCGTCCTGCTTTGGGATCCCGAAGGACGCGGATTGGCGGTGACCACCGCCGCTGCCGTGATCGGCGTCGTCGTCCTCGCCCTGGTGAATCTCGGCCGCCCGCGGCGTCCCTTCCGCGGCGTCCGTCGACCCTGATGCGGACTTGACCGGCGGCGGCGGCGGGCGTACACATTTTCGATCGTCATACGCGCGGCGGACACCCGGTCTCGCCGCCACCTCCGGGCTTCGCTCGGTCGAAGCTCGCCCCGCGCGCGGAGCCAGGACGGTCCAGCCTTGCCGATCTCGACCACGGTCTTCGCGTTCAGCGTGGCCTGTCTGAGCGCCCTGTTGATCACGCCGGTCGTCCGGCGCGTCGCGGTGCGTCTGCGCTGGCGGGACCGGCCCGAGGGCGCCGCCCACAAGGAGCGCGAGTCGGCCCGGACCCACGCCGGCGGCATGGCCGTCCTGGCGGCCACCGGGATCGGTCTCTGGAGCATCCACGCCGCGTTCGAGGGCATCGGGGGCCGGCTCGAGCCGGTACTGCTGACCGTCGTCCCCGGAACCCTCCTCGTGGCCGGAGTCGGTCTCGTCGACGATCTGCGTGGCTGCCGTCCGATCGAGAAGCTCCTCGTGCAGATCGCCGCCGTGTCCGTGCTGGTGTCGAGCCAGGCCGTGCTGGGCCTGTCGGGGATCGTGGCCTGGACCATGCTCCCGGCCGCCGCGGCCGTGATCGCCCTGGGCCTGTGGATGGTCACCACCACCAATGCCGTCAACCTGGTCGACGGGATCGACGGGCTGGCCCCGGGCCTGGTCGCGCTGGGTGGATTCGGACTGGTGGTCCTGGCCGTGCGGGCCGGTGATCTGGGAACTGCCGCCATCGCCGGATCCTTCGCCGGAGCCGCGCTCGGTTTCCTGCGCAGCAACCGCTATCCGGCCAAGATCTACCTGGGTGACAGCGGCAGCATGATGTTCGGGTATCTCGTCGCGTCGGTGGGCGCGATCCTGATCGGCAGGGACCCGTCGCTGCGCACACTGCTCGCGGTGGCCCTCTGCGCCTGGGTCCCGTTGCTCGACACGCTGCTGGCCGTCCTGCGACGGGTCCGGAGCCGCGTGAGCCCCTTCCGCGCCGATCGGGACCACGTCCACCACCGTCTGGTGGCGGCGGGCTTGTCGATCCGGGCCGCTGCGGCGATCCTGTGGACCATCGGGTTCGTCGGCGTGGCCGCCGGGCTCGCGATCGCGTGGGGAGCGCCCCTGCTCCCGGCCCTCGGGGTCGTGGTGGTGGTCACCGCGCCATTGGCGCGTGTCGTGCTTCCTCTGCGCGTGACCGTGCGCCTCGACGATCCGCGTCGGGAACGGCTCGAGAGCGACACCCCCAGCGGTGTGGTCCCCGCGCCGCAGAACCGCGCCGCCTGATCGGATCCTCCTCGTCTGTCCATGAGCCACCAAGACTCCGATGACCGACCGCTGATCCTGGGCGTCGCTCCCCGCGGGCTGGCCCGGACCCAGGCGGAATCGCTGGCACGCTCGCTGGTCGAGCGGAAGTCGACCTTTCCCATCCACCTCGAGATCATCGGCGAGGACGACCCCGACGACACCGTTCTGCACGACGACCACATCGCCGAGAACCGCTCCGAGATCCGCCGACTGCACCGCCGACTGCGCGAAGGTGCCATCGACACGGTGATCCATCGCGGCTTCGACCTCCGCGGCGACGTGCCCGACGATCTCCGGATCCTGGCCGTGCTCGAGCGCGGCAAGCCCTACGAGGTCCTGGTGAGTCCGCACGGCGAGACGCTGGACCTGCTGGAGGACGACGCCCGTGTGGGCGTGGTCCACCTCCGCACACGCGCCCAGGTCATGGAGTACCGCCCCGAGCTCGCCACGGAACTGATCCGCGGCGACGCCGGCGACTGGCTCACGTCGCTGATCGACGGAACGGTCGACGCCCTGGTGGCGCCGGGGGCAGCGATCGAGCAGCTGGGCCTGCACGAACAGGTCAGCGAGATCTTCCCGCCCGAGATGCTGGTCCCGGCGGCCGGAGCCGGAGTGCTGCTGTGTCTCGGGCGTCGCGACGACGACCTCACCGCTGCGCGTCTGCAGGCGCTGCACGATGCGACGACCGCCGCCGAGTACGCGGCCGAATGCTCGTTGCTCGAAGCGCTGGGCGGACCGTGGGAGATGCCGATCGGAGCGCTGGCCCGATCGGGCGGTGACCGTCTCGTCGTGTACGCTGTGGTCGCGTCCCCCGACGGCGAACACGTCCTGCGCGAGGAACACGTCTCGGCACCGGACGACCCCTGTTCCTCGGGCATGGAGGCCGCAGCCCTGCTGCTCGCCCGCGGTGCCCAGGACGTGCTCGGGGGGACCTTCGAGGACGACGACGACACCGAACCGTGCACGATCGCGGGAAGCCTGCCGTCCTACGACGCCGAGTGGGAGATCGACGACGAAGACCCCGACGGCGGCCCCGAGACCGACCCCTGCTGATCGGTCTCGGCCACCCGGTCTCAGCCGACCGGACGGAGGGCCGGGAGCCGACGCGATCGCAGATCCACCGGCCGTTCCACGTCCATCGCCGCGAGACGCTCGGCCAGGCGCCGTTCGAAGACGTTGGCCAGATCGGGCCGTGCGAAGAGCGACGTGCCCACCTGCACCGCCGTCGCACCCGCCACGAAGAAGCGCAACACGTCGTCGAGCGACGAGATCCCGCCGATGCCGACGATGGGAATGCCGACCGCGTGGGCGACTTCCCAGACCTTGGCCAACGCCACGGGCAGGATCGCCGGCCCGCTGTAGCCGGCCGTGCCGCGCGGGAACACGGGCTCGCGCCGGTCGAGGTCGATCTCCATGCCGACGAGGGTGTTGATGCAGCTGATCGCATGGGCGCCGCCGGTCTCGGCCGCGCGGGCCAGATCCCCGATCGCCGTCACGTTCGGGGTGAGTTTCACCCACAGGGCACGATCGGCCGGGAGCGCACGTCGGGCATCGGCGGTGATCCGCTCGACCCGCGCCGGATCCCGCCCGAAGTCCAGGCCGCCCCGCGCGACGTTCGGGCAGCTCAGGTTGAGCTCGACCGCACTCCACCCCGGGTGTGCGGCGAGCTCGTCGATCATGGTCGTGAACTCGACCTCGTCGCGGGCGGCCAGCGACACCACCGTCGGCACGCGGTGTTCCCGCAGCACGGGGAGCTTCTGGCCGACGAAGGCGGCCAGCCCCACGTTCTCCAGACCGATCGAGTTGAGCATGCCGTGGCGCAGCTCGCACACCCGCGGCTGCGGATTGCCCGCTCGCGGCTCGACGGTGACGGTCTTCGTGACGATGCCGCCGAGGTCCGACGGGTCGCACAGGTCGAAGTACTCGATCCCGTAGCCCCAGGTGCCCGACGCGGTGAACACGGGGTTCCTCCACGTGACCGGTCCGGTGGTGACGCGCAGGTCGATGCTCATGCCGAGCACGCTCCGGGCTCGGCACGGTCGGTGTGGTCCTCGGGCAGGAAGCGGATCTGGTCGACGTCGAAGACCGGACCCTCCTTGCACACCGTGCGCATGCGCGGCTGGTCGGCGTGCTCGATCACACAGGCCCGACAGACGCCGGCGCCGCAGCCCATCTGCTCCTCGAGGCACACTCGGAGCGGGACACCGCGATCGCGGCACATCCGGGCCACGGCGTGCATCATCGGCGTGGGTCCGCAGGTGGCGACGATCGCGTCGGGCGTCGCGTCGAGCGCTTCCTCCAGGCCGAGCGTCACGAGTCCCAGACGCTGTCCTTCCAGGGGCTGCTCCTCGATCCACAACTGCCAGGGGCCGGCGGGCTCGTCGCCGAGCAGTTCCACGGGAAGGTCCGCCGGCGTGTGCGCGCCGAAGAGCGGGCGCGCTGCCGGCCCTCCCCGGCGTTTCAGTTCGCGCGCCAGACGGTAGAGGGGAACGATCCCCACGCCTCCGGCGACCAGGACCGACGGGCGACCCTCGAAATCGGCCAGGTCGAAGCCGTGGCCCAGAGGGCCGAAGATCCGCGCCGTCGCGCCCTCGCGGATCTGGGCCAGCTCCTTCGAGCCGCGGCCGGCGACCTTCACCAGCAGGTCCATGCGGTCGCCCACCACGTCGAGGATGCTGTAGGGCCGCGGCAGGACGTAGGCGTCGTCGTCGCCGGTGTGGACCATGGCGAACTGACCGGCCGTGACCGGTTCCTCGAGGTGGACCTCGAAACTCACGACGACGGTGTCCCGCGCGACCTCGCGGCGCGCGACGACCGGGCACTCGGCGAGGGTACGTGGCATCATCGGCCTCGTTCACGGGGGGTGAAGGCACCGGGACCGCCGTACTGCAGCGAACGCGTGGGCGCGAAGCGCGGATCGTCGGTCGCTCCCCCGCCGGGACCGGTCCCGGTCCCACCCGCTCCGATCTGACGCATGCGTGCCGCGACGAGGGCCTCCAGCTCCTCCTGCGTCCGCTCCTTGGCAGTGAGGAACTCCTCACCGGCCAGGCTGCGCGCCTGTGGCGACTCGGGGTAGTCCTCGCGCAGACGGGCGTACATCCGGTCGGCCCCTTCGGGATCGTCCATGTGCTCGGCCCGGATGTACCCGATGGCATAGGCCGCGGGCGGACCGAACTCGGTGTCGGCACCGAGCTCGAGGGCTCGCTCGTACCACGGAAGGGCATCGCCCGGGCGCTCGAACCCGAACAGGACGAGTTCACCCAGTTCGAAGGCCGCCTCGACGCGCTCGAGCGCCTCGGTGCTGTCGGCGGCGACGACTCCGCGCAGCTCCTCGTACTGCGCGAGCTGACTCTCGCGCACCTTCACGGGTGGTCCCCACTCCGCGCCGAGCCGCCGCGAGACCGCTGTCTCCAGCTTTTCGGCGAGTAGTTCGCTGTCGGGACCCCGTTCGCGGACCAGGTACTCGACGATCGTGTACCAGGCCTGGCCCTTGGCCTGCGACTGGCTGTCCTCCGCGCCGAGCACTTCGAGGGCCTCGATGCCCTCGTCGACGCGTCCCTGCTCGAGCAGGGTCCGCCCCTCGAGCAGGAAGGCCTCGTCGCGCTGGGACTGGTCCATCGCGAGATCCGAGAGCTCGACCACGAGTTCGGCGGCCTCCTCGGGACGACCCTCCTCGATCAGGGTCACCACGCGCAGGCGCTCCACCTCGAAGCGCTGCGCGTCGTTCAGGAGCTCGGGGTCGACGGCCGCCAGCTGTTCGAGCGCCTCGGGCCGCCGATCGAGCTCGAGCAGGATCCGCGCGAGCGACAGACGGGCCGACGACACCTCGGGACGATCGGGGTGTTGCTCCAGGAAGCGCCGGTAGTAGTCGATGGCCTGATCGTAGCGGCGGTCCTCGGCGTAGGCATCGCCGAGACGGTACAGGGCCTCGGCCGCGAAACGACCGTCGGGAAAGGATTCGCGCAGCCGCGCGAACCAGTCGAGACCGGCCTGCTCCTCGCCCCGGCCCAGATGGGCCAGGCTCTTGAGGTACATGGCCTCCTGGACGAACTCACTGTTCGGGAAGTTGGCGAGCAGGTTGTCGAGGTTCCGCAGGGCGTCCGACCACTCGTTCAGACGCAGGTAGGACTTGCCCATGAGGAAGAGCGCATCGTCGACGAGGTCGCTGTCGGGGTACTCGTCGAGCAGCATCTCCGACTTGCGGATGGCGCGCCGGTACTGGTTCCGCTGCTGTTGCGTCGGCCGGTCGCGTGGATCGACCTCCTCGCCCAGACGCTCGCCCTCCTCGAAGGCGGTCTCGGCATTGTAGAACAGGTTGAAGTAGGCGCAGCCCGCCGGGAACGACACCACGATCGCGATCAGTGCGACCGCGGCGAGCCATCCCTTCCGCTGCTTCGTCGATCTCAAGCCCTGGTGTCCACTCGTCTGGGGGGTCAGACCGCACCGCCCGCCGGCGTGGCCGTCTCCAGGTCGAAGGTCACGCGACCGGCCAGGAAGGTCGTGTGCACACGCCCGGTGAGCGCACGACCCAGCCACGGGCAGTTGCGTCCCTTGCTGCGAAGACCACCGGCGTGCGGGGTCCACGTGTCCTCGGGGTCGATCAGGGCGAAGTCGGCCGAACGGCCGGGTTCCAGGCTACCGCCCGGCTTCCCGAGGATACGGGCCGGGGCCGTCGACATCAACTCGACCAGACGCGGCAGGTCCAGCGGACCGCGCCGGACCAGCCGCTCGTGGGCGGCGGCGAAGGCGGTCTCCAGCCCGATGACGCCGAAGGGTGCGTGGGCGAAGGTGCGTTCCTTGTCGGTGCCCGTGTGCGGGGCGTGGTCGCTGGCGATCGCATCGATGGTGCCGTCGGCCAGGGCCTCGACCAGGGCCTCCTGGTCGGCGACGCTGCGCAGGGGCGGTTTCACCTTGAACGAGGTGTCGTAGTCGCGGCAGTCGGAGTCGGTGAAGAAGACGTGGTGCGGTGTGGTCTCGCAGGTGATCGCCAGGCCCTGCGCCCGGGCCCCGCGGATCAGCTCGACGCCGTCCCGCGTGCTGACGTGTGGAACGTGCAGCGGTGCGCCGGTCAGTCGCGCGAGTTCGATGTCACGGGCGATCGCGCTGACCTCGGCCGCCGACGGCAGGCCGACCAGCCCCAGACGGGTGCTCCAGGTCCCTTCGTGCATGGTGCCGTTGGGCGACAGCGAGGCGTCCTCGGGGTGACTGATCACCGGCACGCCCAGCGTTCGGATCGACTCCATGGCGTGGCGCATCAGCCCGCTGTCGCGCACCCACTGGACGTCGTCGGAGAAGGCCACCGCTCCGGCATCGAACAGGTCACCGTACTCGACCATCGACTCGCCCTTCATTCCCGCGGTCAGGGCCGCCACCGGATGCACGCGGCACCTGCCGGCCTCGGCACTGCGGACCAGCACGAGTTCGATGGCGCCCGGGGTGTCGGCGCACGGGTGTGTGTTCGGCATGGCCGTCGTGTCGGTGTACCCGCCCGCCGCGGCCGCCGCGCAACCGGTCGCGATGGTCTCGCGGTCCTCGTAGCCGGGCTCGCGCAGGTGGGCACGAAGGTCGAAGAATCCGGGGACGAGCGTCAGCCCCTCCCCGTTGCGCTGTTCGGCGCCTTCGACGGGCGCGAAGTCGGCGGGCAGATCGCCCAGGTCGCAGGCGACGATCTCGCCGTCGCGCGCCACCAGGTGACCGGTACCGTCGAGCTTCCGCGCCGGATCGATCAGGCGGGCCCCGGTGACGATGAGGGTTCGGTGGTCGCGGCGTTCCATTGTCTCGTGCCTCCGTCGTCGTCCGACGCTACAGATCCTGTCCGAGGCTCTCACGGACACCGCCGGAGAGCAGGTAGAGCACGGCCATGCGCACGGCCACGCCGTTGGTCACCTGTTCGAGGATCACCTGACGGTCGCCGTCGGCCACCGCACTGCTGATCTCGACATCGCGGTTCATGGGTCCGGGGTGCATGATGATGCACCCGGGCTTGGTGCGGGCGAGCATGCGGTCGTCGAGCCGGTAGGCGCGGGCGTACTCGCGGTTGCCCGGGAAGATCTGGTTCTCCTGCCGCTCCAGCTGGATCCGCAGGACGTTCACCGCATCGGCGTCTTCGATCGCCCGACCGAAGTCGTACTCGACGGTGCAGCCCAGACTCTCGATGTCGAGCGGCATCATCGGCGGCGGACCGCACACGGTGACACGGGCACCGAGCTTGTTCAGCCCCCACACGTTGCTGCGCGCCACGCGCGAGTGCGCGATGTCTCCGACGATGGTGACCTTCTTGCCCTCGAGCGAACCGAGCTTCTGCCGCATGGTCATCATGTCGAGCAGACCCTGCGTGGGGTGCTCGTGCATGCCGTCGCCGGCGTTGATCACGCTCGCCGGCACCCGCTCCGACAGGTAGCGCGCCGCGCCCGAGTCCGGGTGCCGCATGACGATCATGTCGACCTTCATGGCCAGGATGTTCTCAGCCGTGTCGCGCAGGGTCTCGCCCTTGGCCACCGAACTGCCGGAGGCACTGAAGTTCACCACGTCGGCACTGAGACGCTTCTCGGCCAGCTCGAAGCTGATCCGCGTGCGCGTGCTCGGCTCGAAGAACAGGTTGGTGATCGTCTTCGCCCGCAGGACCGGGACCTTGGGAATCGGGCGATCGAGGACCCGGCGGAAGCTCTCGGCCGTGTCGAGGATCTCGAGGATCTGCGCCGCGGTGTAGCTCTCGAGATCGAGCAGGTGCTTCTGCGCGAACATCAGGCCTTGTCTCCTTCGCCGGATTCGTCGTCGAGCAGCTCGCCGAGCACGACCTTCCGCGTCTCGTCGAAGTCCTCGACCATGACCTTGATCACCTCGCGCCGCGACGTGGGCACGTTCTTGCCCACGTAGTCGGCGCGGATGGGCAGCTCGCGGTGGCCGCGGTCGATCAGCACCGCCAGCTGGATCGCGCGCGCACGGCCGTAGTCCATGAGTTCGTTCATGGCCGCGCGCACGGTGCGGCCGGTGTAGAGCACGTCGTCGACCAGGACGACCGTCTTGTCGTTGATGTCGAAGGGCAGATCGGTCGACCCCACGCTCGGTGCGGGACCCATGGTCGACAGGTCGTCGCGGTAGAAGGTGATGTCGAGCGTTCCCAGCGGAACGTCGGTGCCCTCGATCCGCGTGATCGCGCGCTGGACGTCGCGGGCCAGGCTCACCCCCCGCCGCTGGATGCCGATGAGCACCACGTCGTCGGTCCCGTGGTTGCGCTCGATCACCTCGTGGGCGATGCGCGCCAGCGCGCGGTTCATGTCGGCGCTGTCGAGGAGCTGCGATTTCTCTCGGATCTGCATGGCGAACGTCCCGGACTGGATCCTCGGTGCGGGCTCAGGGGTCGGTACGGGGTCGGCCGTGGCGAGCGGGCAGAAAAAGACCCGCTACGCCTCGGAGGACGTGCGGGTGCGTGCGGCGATTCCGCGTTTCGGGCCGGTTCACGGCGCAACCCCTTCCGGACCTCACGGGATCCGTTTAAAGGTGTCGGATACGGGGCGCCGTCGGCGACGACGCTGGCGGGACCTTAGCCACTCCGGGGCGCTTCGGCAAGCCATGTCACGGAACCGGGCCTCAACGGCCCGGCCGGAGGGAGCGCAGGTGCTCCCGGGCCTCGTCGGCCAGGGCGCTGGTGGCGTCACGCTCGAGATAGGCCTCCCAGGCGGCCGCCGCCTCGTCGATCCGCCCGGCCCGCTCCAGGGCCAGCGCGTAGGTCCAGCGGGCGCGCAGGAACTCCGGATCGAAGGCCAGGGCGCGTTCGAGCGGACCGAGGGCGCGGGCGTCGTCGCCACCGTGCACGTAGGCGGCGGCGAGGCCGTAGAGGGCGTCGGGATCGTCGGGGCGTTCGTCCACCACGCGCCGCAGCTCCTCGGCGGCAGCCCGGGGTTCGCCCAGACGGATCAGGACCAGGCCCAGGTTGTAGCGCGCGTCGACGTAGTGCGGGGCGCGATCCAGGGCCCGCTCGAAGGCCTCGCGGGCTTCGACCCCGCGGCCGCGCTGCTGCATGGCCTCGACGCCGGCGTTGTACGAACCGCGCGCCGAGGCGACGGCGCGGACGAGTTCGAGGTCCTCGCTGCGCACGTCGATCCGCACCCGCTCGCCGGGCACCGGCGTCGAATCGGGCGCGCGGCCGTTGTCCCGCGCGATGCGCTCGGCGTAGCGGCCGTCCCCGTAGATCCGCGAGCTGATCGAGTCCCACGTGTCGCCGGCGCGGACCTCGAGCGCGGTGCTGCGGGCCACGGGTGGCTGCTCGTCGGCCGGATCGGTCGAGGGCAGACCCCGGGGGGGATCGGCGCAGCCCGCGACGAGGCCGAGCACCAGGGTGACGGCCACGAGGACGAGACGCGTCATGCCGCGCGTCTCCCCCGCAGCGGCTCGGGCCGGAACCCCGCGTTGCGCGTGCGGTAGGCCTCGAAGGCGGCCACCACCTCGTCGCGGTCGTTGGTCGCGAACACCCGCTTGCGCAGCTCGGCCACGCCCGGGCAGCCCTTGAGGTAGGCCGCGAAGTGGCGCTTCATGCGATTCATGCCCGTGCGCGGTCCCTTCAGCGCGATCTCGCGGTCCAGGTGGTCGACGAGCACCGTCACGACACGGTCGACATCGGGGTGCCGGTACTCCACACCACGGCGCACCGCGTCGATCTCCTCGAACACGAAGGGGTTGCCGATCGCAGCGCGAGCGATCATGACCGCGTCGCAATGGGTCTCGGACTTGATCCGGCGGTAGTCCTCGCCCGTCCACACGTCCCCGTTGCCGATCACGGGGACCTCGGCGACGTCCTTCATCCGGGCGATCGGGGTCCAATCGGCGACACCGGTGAACTTCTGGTCGCGCGTCCGGCCGTGCATGGTGATCGCGCAGGCCCCGGCCTCCTGCAGCATCTGCGTGGTCTCGAGGTAGTTCAGCGAGCCCTGGCTCCAGCCCAGGCGGGTCTTGGCCGTCACGGGCAACGCCGTGGCCTCCACCACCGCGCGGACGATGTCCTCCATGAGCGGCACGTTGCACAGCAGCGCCGAGCCGCCGTTCTTCTTCACGACCTTCTTCACCGGGCAGCCGAAGTTCAGGTCGATGATGTCGGGACCGAGTTTCTCGGCCTCGCGCGCGGCCTCGGCCATGCGCTCGGGATCGCTGCCGAAGAGCTGGATCCCCACGGGGTGCTCGTCCTCGGCCAGCTCGATGAGCTCGCGCGTGCTCTGGTTGCCGTGGACGACACCGTCGGCGCTGGCGAACTCGCAGAAGGTGACGTCGGCGCCGTGATCGCGGCAGACGGCGCGGAAGACGAGGTCGGTCACGCCGGCCATGGGCGAGAGCAGGACCTCGTCGTGCGCGTACAGCGCCCGCACTCGCGCGCGCTTCTCGGCGATGCGATTGCGCTGGAAGAAGTTCGCGTGGTCGACCATGGAGTCTCGGATCGGGGTCGGGGGGACCTGGGGCACGGGCCCGCGTGCGCGCCACAGCATATCCGAAACGCCCCGTCCCGCCGACCGGTTCCCGCCACCGGCTTCACGGGATCTTCACGAAAACCCCATCGAGAACTGCGGACAAGACCCGCCCGTGCGCTTTCGTGGCCTCGGGCCTCGTGCTAGCTTGCGCTGCCGACGAGTCCTGCCTCGACGCGCGGTCCGACCGGAGACCGTGGCCCGCAACGGTTCAGGGAGACACGCCTCCATGGTATCGGTCCTGCGGACGCTGCCGACCCTCGTGGTCGTGGCGACGGCCTGCGCGCTCGCTCTGCTGCCCGGTTGCAGCGAGGGCGAGCCCGACTGCGAGTGCTCGGTCGACCAGATCGACTTCCCCGTGGTCCAGTCGCGCGAGGACACCCTCACCGCCGAGTTCACCATCCGCAACACCGGCGACGGCGACAACCTGAGCTGGCGTCTGGAGAACCTGCCCGAGTTCGGCCTGCGCGTGCTCGAATCCCCTCTCTACTCGCTCGACGAGGGCGAAGAGGTCACCTACACGCTGCAGTTCGCGCCGCAGGACTCGATCGGCCCCACCGTGATCGACTACCGCGTGGGGATCGACGAGTGCGTGATCCGCGTGGGCGTCGAGGCCTTCGCGCCGCTGATCCCGGGCGCGTGCTGCACCGACAGCGGCTGCGTCGACGGCGTGCTGCCGCAGGAGTGCGAGGGCGAGCTGGGTGGGACCTTCCAGGGGCCGAACACCACCTGTGCCGACGTCACCTGCCCCCCGCCGATCTGCGCGGTGTCGACCGACTCGCTGGGGTGGGTGTCGACGATCGACGACCTGGTCGCCGGCAACACGGTCACCGAGACCGTCTGGGTGGCGAACGTGGGCGGCACGATCATGAACGGACGCTTCGCCCTGCCGGGCTGCAGCGGCCCGACCGTGCAACTACGCGGGCAGACTCCCTCGGACCCACTGGACTTCAGCGTGCTGCCGGGCGACACCGTCTACGCCGAGGTCGTCCTGACCGCGGGCACCTACGACTGCATCCTGTCGATCACGAGCGACGCTCCGGGCGATTCCTCCTGCAGTGACGTCCGGGTGACCGGGGTCCTCCAGTTCGAACCGAGCAACGGCCAGCGCCGCTGATCCCGAGCACGGATCACAGGTAGAGCGTGGAGTCGGCGGCGCCGATCAAGGCGATCGTCGTGGGCCAACCGATCACCTCGTCCACGATCGAGCCGTCGATCTCCGCCGGGTCCCGACCGATCAGCGCGAGGCTCGCACTGCAGGCGAGCACCCGTGCGCTTCCGCTCGAACGCGCGGCGCGCAGCAGTCGGGATGGCGCGCGCGTCCCCAGCTCCTCGGCCGTCTCCTCGAGCCGGCGGGCCTTCGACGTATCTCCGGAAGCGAGTTCGAAATCGTCGAGCCGGCCGTCGAGCAGCTTCTCGAGCGCGTCGAAGTAGAACACCAGATCCACGCGCCAGCCCGTCGACGCCGCCGTGGCGGCGGCGCTGGCCGCCTGGTAGAGGCGGTCCCAGCCACCGTCGTGACACAACAGCAACAGACGCTTCGGTTCGCCCACCGTCTACATCCGCGCGTAGTTCGGACCGCCCCCGCCCTCGGGCGTGATCCAGTCGATGATCTGGTAGGGGTCCATGATGTCGCAGGTCTTGCAGTGGACGCAGTTGCTGAAGTTGATCTGGAAGGTCTGCTGCCCCGGTTCCGACCCCGGTGTCCATTCGTAGACGTTCGCCGGGCAGAAGTGCTGGCACGGGTTGCCGTACTCGCGCGTGCAGCGGTCGTGGCAGATCGAGGTGTCGCGCACCACCAGGTGGCAGGGCTGGTTCTCCTCGTGTCCGGTGTCGGAGTGGTAGACCGAGGTGTTCTTGTCGAAACCCAGCTGGCCGTCGAACTCGCGTTCGGGGCGCGCGATGCCCTCGCCGTTCTCCGCTCCGACCGGACGGTACGACTTGCCGTAGTACTCCTCTACGGTCTTCATCCGTTCGTGGCCGGCTTCGGTGATCCAGGGATCCTTCAGGCCGCGGCCGCCGCTGACCATCTGCAGGCCGACGTGGGCCATGCCGCTGTAGAGACCGCCCTCGAAGGCCTGGTGGAAGTTGCGGGCGCCGAAGAGCTCTTCCTTCGCCCAACTGTTCTCGAACCGCTCGTGGTAGCCGCGGAGCACCGAGGCACTGGCGTCGCCGCGGACGAGGGCGTCGAAGGCCGTCTCGGCGGCGAGCATCCCGCTCTTCATGCCCAGGTGGATGCCCTTGAGGCGCATGCCGTTGAGGAAGCTGGCACTGTCGCCCACGACGAGCACGCCGTCGTGGTAGAGCTCGGGCATGGCGTAGTAGCCGCCCTCGGGGATGGTCGCCGCGCCGTACTTCAGCAGCTTGCCGCCCTCGAGCATCGACTTCACGCGCGGGTGCTGCTTCATCTCCTGCAGACGCGCGTGCGGATCGAGGAAGGGATCCTCGTAGTCGAGGCCGATCACCAGACCGGCGATCAGTTCGGTGGGACTCATCTGGTAGAAGAAGGCACCGCCGAACTCCTCGCTCTTCAGCGGCCAGCCCAGGGTGTGGATCACCGCGCCGGGCTTCATGCGACCCTCGGGGATCTCCCACAGCTCCTTGACGCCGATGGCGTAGACCTGCGGCTGACGGCCGTGCATGTCCAGATCCGCGAACATCTTCTTGCAGAGGCTGCCACGGGCGCCCTCGCCGACGATCGTGACCCTGGCCTTGATGTCGATGCCCGGTTCGTAGTTCGGGCGACGGTTGCCGTCGCGGTCGATCCCCTTGTCGCCGGTGCGCACGCCGACCACGCGCTGGGCGTCGTCGTAGAGCATCTCGGCACCGGGGAAGCCGGGAAAGATCTGCACGCCGAGCTCCATGACCTTCGGCGCGAGCCACTGGGTGACCTCGTTGAGACTGACCACGTACTTGCCCTGGTTCTTCAACGGAGGCGGAACGATGGGAGCGTCGAAGCCACCGCCCTCGGTCAGGTACCAGAGCGAGTCCTCGCTGACGGGGGTTCGGAAGGGCCCTCCCTCGTCGCGGAATCCCGGAATCAACTCGTCGAGCGCGCGCGGGTCCATGACGGCGCCGCTGAGAACGTGCTGGCCGATGTCCGCCGACTTCTCGATCATCACGATCATCGGCTCGATCGGAGTGTCGGCGCGCTCGTTGTGCTCCCGGATCATCGTGCCGAGGCGATACGCGGCCGCCAGGTTGGCGGGCCCCGCGCCGACGAAGAGGACGTCGACCTCGAGTGCTTCGCGGGCTTCTTCGTTCATGGTCCGCAGCTCTCGTCGATGGGGGCGCGGAAGAAGGTCATTGCGGGCAAGTCTAAGGCCCGGTTCGCACTACGGCAACCGAGGTACGGAGGAACGACGGCGTGGAGCATTCCGATCGATCGCTGCTGATCGCCGACGCGGTGCGCGTCTTCGGCGGCGCCGAGCGCTTCGTGCTCGACGCCGCGTGCGGTCTCGGCGAACTGGGCTGGCGGGTGACGGTCCTCGTCCATCCGGACACGCCCCTCGACCACCGCGCCCGCTCGCTCGGCCTCGAGGTGCACACCGCACGCACCCGCGCCAACGGGGCGCCGTGGACCGTGGCCCCCCTCGTGACATGGTTCCGCCGGCGTCGTTTCGACGCGGTGCTGAGCGTGTACGACAAGGACCTGCGCACGGCCGCCTGGGCCGCCCGTCTCGCGGGTCGCTCGACCGCGGTGATCCACAGTCGCGAGTGCGACACGCCGATCAAGGACCGTCCCTGGATCCGGGCCTTCCACCGTCGTGTCGCCGACCGCATCGTCGTCAACAGCGAAGCCACGCGCGCCACGACACTCACCTCCGCCCCCTGGCTCCCGGCCGAGCGCGTGGCCGTGGTTCCGAAGGGGATCGACGCCGACCGCTTCTCCGCCGCGTCCCGTGGAGCCGGCGATCGCGAAGCCGCCGTACTGGGCTTCGCCGGACAGCTCGTCGCGCGCAAGCGCGTCGACCTCCTGATCGACGCCGTCCGTGGACTGCCCGCCGGCACCCTGCTGAGGATCGCCGGCGACGGTCCGGAACGGTCCCGACTGCAGGAACGCGCGCGCGCCGCCGGCATCGACGCGCGCTTCGACGGGTTCGTCGAGGACCTGGCCGCCTGGTACCGCGAGGTCGACGTCTTCGTCCTGCCCTCGCGCGTGGAGGGATGGGGCTACGTGCTCGCCGAGGCCGCGGCGTCCGGCTGCGCGATCGTCGCCTTCGACAGCTCGAGCGTCCCCGAGGTCGTTCCCGCCGCATCGGGGGCATGCCTCGTCGAGTCCGACGACCACCTCGCCGCCGTGCTCCGCGACCTGCTCCGAGAGGGCCGGGACGGCTGGCGTACACGGGGCCTACGGCTCCGCGAACACGCGATCGAATGCCTGGGGCTCGACAGAATGCTCGGGAATCTGGAGAATGAGATCTTCGTCGCTGTTTCGAGTCGCCGCGGTGGACGCGCCGGGTGACCCCTTCGCGGAGTCGATGATGCGTGTTGCCGTGGTCCAGTTCTCCCCCCGCTTCGGTGAGGTCGACGCGAACCTCCGTCGGACCGAGGAACTGATCCAGGGACTCGACGCCGAGGTCGTCGTGTTGCCGGAGCTGTTCCAGACCGGATACCTGTTCACCCGTCGCGAAGAACTCCCTCGCCTGGCCGAACCGCTCGACGGTCCCACGCGGGATCTCGTGACGAGCTGGGCCCGCGATCTCGACGCGGCGATCGTCTACGGCTTCGCCGAGGCCACGCCGCAGGGCTGCTTCAACAGTGCCGCCCTGGTCGGCCCCGAGGGCTTGCTCTCGCACTACCGGAAGATCCACCTGTTCGATCGCGAGAAGCTCTGGTTCGAACCCGGCACCATGGGCTTCTCGGTGATCGAGTTCCGCGGTGTCCGCATGGGGATCATGGTCTGCTTCGACTGGCGCTTCCCCGAGGCCGCACGCAGTCTCGCCTTCCTGGGCGCCGATCTGATCGTCCACCCCAGCAACCTGGTCCTGCCTTGGTGTCCCGACGCCATGATCACCCGGGCCCTGGAGAACAACGTGTTCATCGCCACCAGCGACCGCTGGGGCGTCGAGGCCAAGGACGGCGTGGAGCTGCGCTTCATCGGACGCAGCCAGGTCGTGAGCCCGCGCGGGGAACGACTGGCCACGCTCGGCGAGGCGGAGGACGGCGTGATCGTCGTCGACATCGACCCGGCACTGGCCCGTGACAAGCAGGTGACCGAGCACAACCACCTGTACGGCGACCGTTCCCCGGCTCTGTACGTGGGCACGCCCCTGGAGCACTGAGAGCGGCCGTCCCTCGGCACGTCCGGCCTCGTTGAAAACGACCTTCGATGTCATCCGATGGTGCGGCTGCATCATTCGTGCTCGGGATCCGTGATCTCACTATTCCACAGTGTCGAGCCATGAAGAGAGCTCCCTATACTGCCCAGGCCAATGATGCAACCGCTCCACGACCTCGCCCGTGGAGCGAACCCGCCGACAGGAGGACGGGAATGTCCGGGCATCACGCCGGAACTCCAGTGCGTCGCCGACTCTGGACGCCGGCCTATCGCACCCTGACACTCGTAGGATTGATCGCCACGCTCATGGTCGCCGTTCGTTTCGGGACCGGTCTCGGACCCATGACGAACATGACCGACGTGTTCCCCTGGGGCACGTGGAAGGTCTTCAACGTGATCGTGCTGACCGCGTTGGGTTCGGGCGGCTACGCACTCGCTTTCGTGACCTACGTCATGAACCGCGGCCGCTACCATCCGCTGGTCCGGCACGGACTGTTGACCAGCGCCGTGGGATACACCATGGGCGCGATCTCGCTCGCCACCGACATCGGACGTCCCTGGAACATCTGGCGCGTCTTCGTCTACCCGCACGAGTGGAACCTCGACAGCGTGCTGCTCGAGGTCGCGATCTGCGTGACGCTGTACGTGGCCGTACTGTGGATCGAGCTGTCGCCCGCGATGTTCGAGGTGTGGCGGAACTCGGGCAAGAAGTGGCTGGCCGATCTGTCCGAGAAGGTCCTGCCCGTGCTCGAGAAGTCCATGCCCTGGGTGATCGGCCTCGGAATCCTCCTGCCGACCATGCATCAGAGCTCGCTCGGCTCGCTGTACCTGCTCGCCGGCCACAAGGTGCACCCGCTGTGGTACACGCCGATGATTCCGCTGCTGTTCCTCGTCAGCTGCTGGATCCTGGGCTACGCCATGGTGATCGGCACCTACATCCTCTTCAGCCGAAGGTACGGGCGTCCGACCTACGACGAGACGCTCACCAAGCTGGCGCACTTCATGGCCTACGTCATCCTGGCCTTCGGAGTGTTGCGCCTCGGTGATCTCTTCTGGCGCGATCAGTTCCTCCGCTTGTTCGACGGCAGCTGGCAGAGCTGGCTGGTGATCCTCGAGCTGGTGTTCGTGTTCGTGCCCGGACTGGCCATGCTCCTGGACAAGTCCCGGCGCGAACGGCCGTCGTGCATGTTCCGCATGTCCTTCTTCATCCTGGCCGGCGGCGCGCTCTACCGCATGAACGCCGGCTGGCTCGCCTTCGACGGCGGCATCGGTGCGGTGTACTTCCCGAGCGTCATGGAGCTCATCATGACCGTCGGGCTGATCGCCGTGCAGGGCACCATCTACCTCTTCATCGTGAAGGAGTTCCCGGTGCTCACCCGCCCACTCGAGAAGAAAGCGCAGGCCGAGGCCGCTGCGTAGGAATCTCCGCCCGGTGAACGCGCGGAAGGAGAAGAGGCGGTCCCGTGAGGGGCCGCCTCTTCGTTCGTGGGCCGGCGGGTCCGCCCGACCGGCCGCTCAGGAACGTCGGATCAGAAGCGAGCCTTCAGGGCACTGAAGCTCGAGGTGTCGCCGTCGACGGCCTCCTGGATCAGCATGGTGATGCTCGGGACCGTACCCCAGGCCCCCTCGGTGGGACCGGACACACAGGCGTCGTCACGGAACTCCGGGAAGCCCGCGGGGAAACTCTGGGTGTCGGTGCTGCCGATGGTGGCCGAGTTCGAGATCACGAACTCCATGATCCCGGGATGGTCGTCGAAGGTTCCGTTGAGCGTGACGTTCGAGACGATCGAGACCAGGGTCCCACCGACGAACTGATAGGTGGCCACGTTCACGAAACTCGTGACCGTCCCGATGTAGTCGACCGTGTTGTCGCCCCAGGGACCGTTGCGAGCGAGCCAGAAGGTCCCGCCGGTGTAGGCCGTGTTGTAGACGATCTCACCGGTCCCGGTGCCGTCGACCGTGTTGCTGACCTCGGTCGGTGACGCGCCGATCGAGGGGCACTCGACGCGCCACTGCGTGCCGAGGTTGATCGTGTCGTAGGACTGTGCGTGGATCGTGTTTCCGACCTGACCGGGACCGCCGCCCACGAAGGACTCGCTGAAGCGTCCGGTGAGCATGCTTCCCCCGATGTCGTTGGACCGGTAGGTACCGAAGGCGGGAGCTCCCGCCTCGGCGCTCGGGGGGATCAGGAGGAATCCGACCAGGAAGAGCGTGAACAAGGACCGCATGTGTCGCCTCCGCGATGGTTCGAGAGTCCGGCGCCGCGCGGAAGAACGCGGCGCACTCGCGGGAGCCGGGCCGTGGCCCGGGACCACGACACCCTTCGTCGGAGAAGGGCGCATGGAGTCTCCTCCTGCTCACCGGGCCCGCACAAGAGGCGCAACGGCATCAATCGCCCCCCGCGCGGCCCGCCGACGAAGGCGTGGTCCGGGGCGGAGGTCTGTGGCATGGTCGACGGGTCCACGCCCCCTTCCTCCGGAGCCGGATCCCGATGAGCGACCCCCATCGTCCCCTGAGCGACGACATCCAGTGGCTCGGCCGTCAGCTGGGCGAGGTGATCCGCACGCACGCGGGCCAACAGGTCTTCGACTGCATCGAAGCGGTGCGGTCGACCACCAAGACCCTGCGCGCCTCCGCGCGCACGCAGGACGCCAGCGAGGCCGATCCGGGGGGCGTGCAACAGATGCTCCGAGCGCTGTCGACCGAGGAAGCCCGTTCGGTCGCGCGTGGATTCGGCCTGTTCCTGTCGCTGGCGAACGTGGCCGAGCAACACCACCGCCTGCGACGACGACGCGCGCACGAGCAGCAGGGAGACGCGCCCCAGCGGGGCTCGGTCGAGGAGACCCTCGCCCGCCTGATCGACGACGAGGGCCACGATGCGGCGGCCATCGCCTCGACCCTGCGCGAGCAGCGGATCGAGCTCGTCCTGACCGCCCACCCCACCGAGATCACCCGGTCGGCCGTGATCCACAAGCTCATGCGGATCGCCGACCTGCTCGCCGAGAACGACCGGCCCGACCTGCTCCCCCGCGAACGGGCGACCATCGAGGAATCGCTGCGCGCCCAGATCACGGCCCTGTGGATGACCGACGAGATCCGCCGGAGCGGGCCGACACCGCTCGACGAGGCGCGCTCGGGGCTGTTCTGGTTCGAGCAGACCCTCTGGGACTCCACCGTCGGCTTCCTGCGCCGACTCGACCGCGCCATGCGCGACCGCCTGGGTGAGGGCCTGCCCTGGGACGCCGTCCCCATCCGCTTCGGCTCGTGGATGGGCGGCGACCGCGACGGCAACCCGAACGTGACGGCGGCGATCACGCGGCGCACCGTGTGCCTGGCGCGGGCCTTCGCGGCCACCCTCTACCGCCGCGAGATCGACCGGCTCGCCGACGAACTCTCCCTGGCCGCGGCCGGCCCCGGGCTGGACGCACCGCCGGACGCCGACGAGCCCTACCGTGCGGTTCTCAACGCGCTGAGCGAGGACCTGAAGCGCAGCCGTGAGCACTGGCTGGCCGGCTACCACGACGCGGAAGGGCATCCTCCACCCACCGATCGAGAGCCGATCGCCGCCGAGCATCTGCGCGACGTCCTGCTGCGCGTGCGCGACTCCCTGCACGCCACGGGCGCGGACGCGCTGGCCGATCACCGGGTGCTCGACCTGCTGCGCCGCGTGGCCATGTTCGGCGGCGTGCTCGCACGACTCGACCTGCGTCAGGACTCGGCCGTGCACTTCGAGATCGCCGACCGGCTCACGGGCGGGGGCTGGGCCGTGCTCGACGAGGCCGACCGTCTCGATCGACTCGCGCAGTGGACGACGACCGAGGGACCCGACCTGGACACCCTGCTGCGGAGTCTGGACCCCACGACCGAGGGCGAGTTGATCGAAACGGTGCGGTTGTTCCTCTCGATCGACACGATCGGGTCGGACGCCCTGGGGGCCTATGTGATCTCGATGGCCCGTCGCGCCTCCGACGTCCTGCTCGTCGAGGCCCTGCAGCGCCGGGCCGGGGTACGCCGTCACTGTCGCGTGGTGCCCCTGTTCGAGACGGTCGAGGACCTGCGCGCCGCACCGGACGTGCTGGAAGCCCTCTTCGCCCACCGCACCGCGCGCGGGGACGGGGTGGCCCACCAGGAGATCATGATCGGCTACTCGGACTCGGCCAAGACGGGCGGACGCTTCTCGTCGGCGTGGGCACTGTACGAGGCGCAGGAGCGCATGGTCGAGGTGGCACAACGGCACGGCGTCGAGCTCACCCTCTTCCACGGCCGCGGCGGCACCGTCGGGCGCGGGGGTGGCCCGACCTCGCTCGCGATCCAGTCCCAACCGCCCGGCACCATCGACGGCCGCCTGCGGGTGACCGAGCAGGGCGAGATGATCCAGACCAAGTTCGGCCTTCCCGGCATCGCCGAGCGCACCCTCGAGGTCTACACGACCGCGGTGCTCGAGGCCACGCTGCACGAGGACGCGCCGGCGCGGCCCGAGTGGCGCGAATCCATGCGCGCCATGAGCCGCGCCTCGCTCTACGCCTACCGCGATCTCGTGCAGAAGACCCCGGAGTTCGTGGAGTACTTCCGCGCATGCACGCCCGAACGCGAGCTGTCGCACCTGCGCATCGGCAGCCGGCCCAAGAGCCGGCCGGGTTCCGGGGGTGGGGTGGAGAGCCTGCGCGCGATCCCCTGGGTCTTCGCCTGGATGCAGACCCGGTGGCTCCTGCCGGCGTGGCTGGGCATGGATGCCGCCCTGGGCGCCGTCGACGCCGAGACCCTGCGGCACATGGCGCGAGCGTGGCCCTTCTTCCGCAGCATGCTCGACCTGCAGGAGATGGTCCTGGCCAAGGCCGAGATCCCGATCGCCCGCCGCTACGAGACGAACCTGGTCGACGAGCGCCTGCACCCGATCGGGGACGAGCTACGGGAGCGCTACGAGCGCACTCTGGCCGCCGTTCTGCGCGTGAGCGGCGAGGACGAACTGCTCACCCGCAATCCCGTGCTGGCCCGTTCCATCCGCGTGCGCAACCCCTACGTCGATCCGATCAACGTGCTGCAGATCGAAGCGCTGCGTCGCCACCGCTCCGACCCCGAGGACTCCGACGCCCTCGACCTGCTGCTGCGCACCATGAACGGCATCGCGGCCGGCATGCGGAACACGGGCTGAGCCCCTGCGCCGCACCGGCGCGCGGGATCAGGTCGTGTACTCGGCATTGATCCGGACGTACTCGTAGGACAGGTCGGTCCCCCAGCTCACGGCCCGGCCCGATCCTTCGTTCAGGCCGATCGTGACCTTGAGGAAGCTCTCCTTCATGCGCTTGGCCAGTGTCGATCGCCGGATCTTCACGGGCTGTCCGCCCTCGAGGATCTTCAGTGTCTCCCCGGCGGTGATCGACAGGTCGACCTTGTCGGGATCGAAGTCCACGCCGGCGCGTCCGGCCGCACCCATGATACGACCCCAGTTCGGGTCGTGGCCGAAGATCGCCGTCTTCACCAGCGTGGAGTCGCTGACCGTGCGGGCGATCTTGCGGGCGGCCTCGTCGTCGCGCGCGCCCTCGACCACGTACTCGACGAACTTCGTGGCGCCCTCGCCGTCGGAGACGATCAGACGCGCCAACTGCTCGCAGATCTGGTCGAGCGCCCGGCGGAAGCTCTGGTAGGCCCGATCCTTCCGACGGATCATGGGGTGGTCGGCCTTCCCACTGCACATGATCGCCACCATGTCGTTGGTCGAGGTGTCCCCGTCGACGGTGATCATGTTGAAGGTGCGGCCCACCGATTCCCGCAGGGCCTCGTCCAGCAGGTTCTTGGTGATCTTCACGTCGGACACGATGAAGGCCAGCATGGTGGCCATGTTCGGGTGGATCATGCCCGAACCCTTGGCGATGCCCGAGATCCCGACCTTGGTGCCGTCGATCTCGAACTGCTCACCCGCCTCCTTGGCGAAGGTGTCGGTGGTGAGAATGGCGTTCGCGCACAGCGTACTCGCCACTCCCCGCCGCGTGAGCTTGATCACGTTGTCGTGGATGCCCTGGACGACCTTCTTCGTGGGAAAGGGCTCGCCGATGAGACCGGTCGACGAGACGATCACCAGCTTCTTGTCGATCCCCAGCGCCTCGGCCGCGGCCTCGGCCATGGCCACGGCGCCCTTCTCTCCGTCCTTGCCGGTGCAGGCGTTGGCGTTGCCCGAGTTCACGACGAAGGCCTGGGCCTTGCCGTCCTTGATGTGGCGGCGCGACAGCTTCACCGGCTCGGCCACGACCACGTTCTGCGTGAACACGGCGGCTGCCGTGGCCGGTTCGTCGCACACGATCATGGCCAGGTCGCGGCGCTTGGACTTGATGCCGATGTGTGCGCCCCAACAGCGGAAACCCGGGATGTCGGTGATGGCGAGTTGCATGGTCGCGATTCCTTCGCTCGATGTCAGGGGGACAGCGGGGCCTGGCCCAGACCACTGTGTTCGAGGAGTCCGAACATGATGTTCATGTTCTGGATCGCCTGGCCAGCGGCGCCCTTGACGAGGTTGTCGATCGCCGAGATGGCGATCACGCGTCCCGTGCGCGGGTCGTGGACCACGTGCAGGTCGCAGAAGTTCGATCCACGAACCGCCTTCACGCTCGGCGGACGGTCGAGGACGCGCACGAAGTGCTCCTTGCGGTACACCGAGTCGTAGGCGTCCCGCAGATCCGATCCGTTGATCTTCGGTCGACGGAGGTGTGCGTAGGCCGTGGTCAGGATCCCGCGGTCGACCGGAAGCAGATGCGGCGTGAAGAGCAGCTGCACCGGGGCCGCGCAGTAGAGTTCGAGGGCCGACTCGATCTCGGGCGTGTGCCGGTGCTTCAGGAGACCGTAGGCCGAGAAGTTCCCGAACACGTCGGGGAAGTGCGTGGTCGACGAGGGCTTGACCCCGGCGCCCGTCACGCCCGACTTCGAGTCGACGACGATACCCTCGATGTCGATCAGGTCCTGCTTCAGGAGCGGCGCCAGGGCGAGGATCGCCGAGGTCGGGTAGCAACCCGGATTCGCCACCAGCCGGGCCTTGCGCAGATCGTTGCGGAAGAGTTCGGGGAGGCCGAACACCGCCTCGTCGATCCGTCCCGGAGCGCGGTGGGTCTTGCGGTACCACTTGCGGTAGAGCTCGGCGCTCGGCAGACGGAAGTCCCCCGACAGGTCGACGATCCGGAAGCGTTCGGT
The DNA here is from genome assembly GCA_035268685.1 of Candidatus Krumholzibacteriia bacterium. Classification (NCBI taxonomy): domain Bacteria; phylum Candidatus Krumholzibacteriota; class Candidatus Krumholzibacteriia; species Candidatus Krumholzibacteriia bacterium. The sequence continues at coordinate 54,321 of DATFKK010000172.1, forward strand.
GCCGAAACTCGCCACGAAGTCCATGGACGCGCCGTGCGGCAACGCCAGGAAGACCACGTCGAGATCGGTGTGCTCGACGTCTTCGAGCGACTGCAGCTCTTCGTCGAACAGACCCACGAACTGTGGATGGACGTCGGAGAAGCGCCGGCCCACGTGGCTCTGCGAGGTCACCAGCTCGATGCTGGTGCTCGAGTGCTGCAGGAGCAGGCGAACCAGCTCCGATCCCGTGTAGCCGGTCGCCCCGATCACGCCCACGCGAACGTCACGCATGGTCGATCACCTCCGTGAGCGACTGGAAGAAGACGTCGAGGACCCGGTCCAGATCGGACTCCTCGATGGTCAGGGGTGGAAGGAGACGGATCACGCTGCCCGCGGTGCAGTTGGCCAGGACGCCGTGCGCGCGCATGCGGCCGACGACGGCCTGTCCGTCGGCGTCGTCGCGGAGCTCGACGCCGATCATCAGTCCGCGACCGCGGACCTCGAGCACCTGCGCGTGATCGTGCGCGAAGTCGTCGAGGCGCCGGTGGGCGTGCTCGCCCAGCCGTCCGGCCCGCGCGGCCAGATCCTCGGCCTCGATCGTATCGAGCGTGGCCTGCGCCGCGGCGCAGGCGAGCGGATTGCCGCCGAAGGTCGTGCCGTGGTCCCCGGGGTGCAACACCTCGGCCACCGCCGTGTCGGCCAGGAACGCGCCGATGGGAACACCGCCCCCCAGCCCCTTGGCCGTGACCAGCACGTCGGGCCGTACCTCGTGTGCCTGCCAGGCGAAGAGATGCCCGGTACGGCCCATGCCGCACTGGATCTCGTCGAAGACCATGAGCACACCGCGCTCGGTGCACAGCGACCGTGCCTCGCACAGGAAGCCCGGATCGATCTCGTGGATGCCGCCCTCGCCCTGGATCGGCTCGACCACGAAGGCGGCGGTGTCGTCGCCGAGCGCGCGGTCGAGGGCTCCGAGGTCGTCGCGGGGAATGCGTGTGAAGCCCTCCGGGGCGGGGCCGAAACCCTTCATGTACTTGTCGGCACCGAGGGCCAGCGTGGCGAGGGTGCGTCCGTGGAAGCACCCCTCGACGCCGACGACCTTCGGGCCGTGTCCGTGCTCCGAGGCGTGGCGGCGCACCAGCTTGAGCGCACCCTCCATGGCCTCGGCGCCGCTGTTGGCCAGGAAGGCCCGCTCGAAGCCCGCCATGCGGGTGAGCGTCTCGACCAGCGCCGACTGCACTTCGGTGTAGTACAGGTTCGAGACGTGGATCAGTCGACCGGCCTGCTCCTGCAGGGCCCTCGTCACGGCCGGGTGGCAGTGCCCGAGCACGTTCACGGCGATCCCCGCGAGGGCGTCGAGGTACTCGCGCCCGTCGAGGTCCCACACCCGAGTACCCTCGCCGCGGTCGAGCACCAGGGGCTGGCGGCCGTAGGTCTGGAAGTGATGCGCCTGCTCGCGATCGATCGCGAGTCGGCGGCGATCGGTGTTCATGGGGTGATCTCCGTTCCACGGTCCGTTGTGCGTTCCAGTGCCTCGCGCAGCGCGCCCTCGCGCGTGCCGTCGACGATCCGGGCGCGCGGGACACCGCCGGTGACGGCGATCGCGCAGGCCTCGACCTTCGGGATCATCCCGCCCTGGATCGACGTGCCCATGAGCGCGTCGATCTCACCCAGCGGCAGGTGATGGATCACGGTCGAGGGGTCGTCGGGAACACGACGTAGACCGTCGACGTCGGTCATGGCGACGAAGAGTTCGACGCCGAGTGCCGCGGCCAGGTGCGCGGCGAACATGTCGGCGTTCACGTTGTAGACCTCGTCGTCGTGGCCCAGCGCCAGGGGTGCGACGACGGGCAGGTAGTGGCTCGCGAGCAGCAGGTCGAGCAGCTCCGTGTCGACGGTGTCGACGTCGCCCACGAAGCCCAGGTCGACGCGCTGGGCCTCCGCACCCTCCACCGGGTGTTCGTGGTACCGGCGGCGGGCGCGGACCATGGCGGCGTCCTTGCCCGACAGACCCACCGCGGGTTGCCCGACCGCGCAGAGCCGGCGGACGAGGTCGCCGTTCACGCGCCCCCGCAGCGCCATCTGCACGTAGCCGATGGTCCGCGCGTCGGTGCGGCGATGGCCGCCCACGAACTCGGTCTCGAGGCCCACCTCGGCCAGGATCTCGGCGATGGCGGGGCCACCCCCGTGCACGAGCACCAGCCGCGCGCCGGAGTCGTGCAGGTCTCCGATCTCGGCCAGCACACGGTCGCGCACGGCGGCGTCCGTCATGGCGTTGCCGCCGTACTTGACGAGGATCGAGGGGCAGTCGTCGGGATCGGTCATGGTTCCGGCTCGTGGTCACGGGTTCGGGTGGGCGCGATCAGCCAAGCCCAGCGCGCCGCTCGCGTCAAGCGTCGGCCTGCATCGCGGTGGCGGCGGCCCAGACCTGTCCGGCGGCGAGCCCGCCGTCGGTGGGCGGCAGCTGGGCGTGGGCACGGAGATCGAGTCCGCGCTCGGCTCCACGGGTCAGCAGGGACTCGCTCAGACGGCGGTTGCAGAACACACCGCCGGTGAGCAGGACCGGCCGCTCGCGCCACGGCGCGAGCTGGGACAGCGCGGCCTCGACCAACGCGGCGTGGAACCCGGCCGCGGCATCCTCGGCCTCGAGGGTCCCCTCGACCGTTCGCTCGACGATCGTCCGCACGGCCGGCCGCCAGTCGATCCGCACCAGGCCGTCGAACTCGACCAGGGGCATGGACAGATCGACGGGCCGGGTGGCGCGCCACGACGCCCACTCGAGCATCTGCGGGCCCTGCGCCTGGTGGGTGTTCTCGGTGCACAGGCCGAGCAAGGCGCTCACGCCGTCGAAGAGACGGCCCATGCTGGTGGTGGTGACGGCCGCGTCGCCCCGTGCGAGCAGACGACGCAGGTTCGCCACCAGGTTCGGATCGACATCGCCGAAGAGGGGCGGGGGGTCGCCGTCGAAGGCGACGTGCGCCAGCGACAGCGCGGTCCTCCAGGTCTGGCGGACGGACCGCTCGCCCCCCACCAGTCCGAAGGGAACGATCGACCCCACGCGCTCGCTCCGTGCGGGGGTCCCGTGCAGGAGTTCGCCCCCCCACACGGTGCCGTCCCCACCGTCGCCGGTGCCGTCCCAGGTCAACGCGACGACCTCGCCGTCGATCTCGTGCTCCAGGGCGGCGGCGGCCAGGTGGGCGTGGTGGTGCTGCACCGCGGTCCGCGCAACGCCCCATCGCTCGGACAACTCTTCGGCCAGATGGGTGGTGAAGTAGTCGGGGTGCAGGTCGTGGACCACCCCTTCCGGTGCTACGTCGAGCAGGCGCAGCAGGTCGTCGAGAGTGCGTCGGTAGGCCGCGCGGCCCTCGGCCGATTCCATCTCGCCGAGATGCGGCGCGAGCACGACCTCCCGATCGCGCGCCACCGCGAAGGTCACGTTCATGTGGCCGCCCAGACCCACGAGCGCCGGGAGCACGCGCGGTGCGAGCACCGGCAGCGGCGCGAATCCACGCGCGCGTCGCAGCAGTTGCGGGCGCGGCGTGGGGCGGGTGACGACCTGCAGCACCGAGTCGTCGGCCTGACGCAGGATGGGCCGATCGTGGACCAGGAAGGCGTCGCAGATGCCGCGCAGCGACTCCAGGGCCTCGCGGTCGTCGTGGATCGTCGGCTGGTCGGAGGGGTTGCCCGAGGTCGCGACCACGGGACGGCCGAAGGCGTCGAGCAGCACACGGTGCACTGGCGTGTACGGCAGGAACACCCCGAGCTGCGGACAATCCGGCGCGACCGATGGGGCCGGCTCCGACCACCCCCGCGCGGTGCGCGGCGACAGCACGATCGGGGCCTGTGGCGAACGCAGGGCCGAGGCGACGAAGTCCGGGACCTCGACCCAGCGCCGGGCCGCGTCGAGATCGCCGACCATGACCGCGAAGGGCTTGGCCGGCCGGCGCTTGCGCGCGCGCAGCCTCTGCAGCGCCGCCTCGTCGCCGGCGTCGACCACGATGTGATACCCCCCGAGCCCCTTCACGCCGACGATGCGCCCGTCCGACAGCCAGCCGACGGCTCGGGCCAGGGCCTCGGGGCCGGTCATCTCGTCGCCGTCGCCGTCGCCGTCGATCGCCTGCAGACGCGGTCCGCACGCCGCACAGGCCGTCGGTTGGGCGTGGAAGCGGCGGTCGGTGGTGTCCTCGTACTCGGCCCGGCAGCGCGGACACATGACGAAGTCCTTCATCGAGGTCTTCGCCCGGTCGTACGGCAGGTCCTCGAGGATCGTGTAGCGCGGTCCGCAGTTCGTGCAGTTCAGGAAGGGATAGCCGTGGCGGCGGTCGTCGGGATCGCGCAGCTCGCGCTCGCAGTCCTCGCACATGCCCAGATCGGGCAGCAACCAGGCGCGCGTGGGACCACCGGCTTCGCTCGCGACGATGCGGAACTCGGTGTGGCCGGCCGGCGCGAGCAACCGCGTGTCGACCGCGTAGAGCACGGCGGCGCGCGGCGCGTCGTCCTGCAGACGCGCGAGGAAGGACCCGAGTTCCGTGGGATCGCCCTCGACCTCGATCGTCACGCCGGCCGGATCGTTACGGATCCAGCCGGCCAGGTCGAGGTCGGTGGCGAGACGGTGCACGAAGGGACGGAAGCCCACACCCTGGACCACGCCCACCACGCGCACCTGCATGCGCTCGCGTGCGCTCATCGCCGTTCCGTGCCGGGGATGCGAACCGTCAGGACGCCGCGAACAGACGTTCGCGCGCGCTGAGCAGCGACTCGATCCACGCGTCGACCCCGTCGCCCGTCTTCGCGCTCACGTGATGGATGTCGATGTCCGGCCGCAGCTCCTTCGCCAGACGCTCGACCTCGTCCACCCGGAAATCGAAGTGCTCGAGCAGGTCGACCTTGGTGATCAACATCTGCTGCGACGAGTGGAAGGCCTTCGGATACTTCGGCGGCTTGTCCTCGCCCTCGGGCACCGACAGCAACACGGTGCGCAGGTGCTCGCCCAGGTCGTAGCTGGCCGGACACACCAAATTGCCCACGTTCTCGATGAACACGAAGTCCCACGGCCCGTCGTCGGCGATGCGTTCCCAGGTCTGCTGCACCTGGTGCGCCTCGAGGTGGCACGCGCCGCCGGTGGTCATCTGCAGGGCGCGCACGCCCACGCCGCGAATGCGCTCGGCATCGCGCTCGGTCTCGAGGTCGCCCTCGAGCACCAGCACGCTGTGGCGCTCCTGCAGCTTCGGCAGGGCCTTCTCGAGCAACGTGGTCTTGCCCGATCCCGGTGAACTGAGAAGGTTCACGACGAAGGATCCCTGCGACCCGAAGCGATCGCGCATGGTCGACGCGACGAAGTCGTTCGCCTTCAGCAGGCTCTCCTTCAAGTGGATCTGACGCAACTCGCTCATGGCACACCTCTCGTGTTCGCGGCGGGGGGAATTCAGCCCGACGGCATCGACGGACCGTCGCGGTCCTCGTCCTGCAGGTCGTCGATCTCGAGTTCGACGTGGCGCAGCAGCAGCTCTTCGCCCTTCTCCGCCCGGACGGCGGTGCTGCCGCAAGCCGGACAGCCGAAGGTGAAACTCTCGGGATGGGTGATCGAGCCGCAGTCGCGGCAGTGCAGCTCGAGCTGCACCTCGTGGACCACCACTTCGGCGTCGCGCATCACGTCGACCTCGGCCGAGACGACCTCGATCGCGTCCTCGAGCAGCTTGGGCACCACGTTGCTCAGCGCGCCGATCTCGAGTTCGAAATGGGTCACGCGTTGCGCGCCGTGCTCGTCGCAGATGCGCTCGAGCTGTCGCGCCAGACCGATCACCAGGGAGACTTCGTGCATCAGCAGATCCTCGGCAGCTGTTCGCCGCTCAACATGTCCAACACCCGGGTGCCTCCGAGACCACTGCGCACGCGGACCGATCGTGGGTGCGTGTCGACCACGTCGCCGATCACGCAGGCCTCGCGCCCCAGCGGTTGCGCGCGCCACGCCTCGAGCAGCGCGTCGCAGCGTTCCGGGGCGACGAAGGCCAGACAGCGGCCCTCGTTCGCCACGTACAGAGGATCGAGACCGAAGATCTCGCACGCCGCCCGCGCGGGCTCGCGCACCGGGATCGACTCCTCGTCGAGAACGATACCCACTCCGGCGGCCTGGGCGATCTCGTTGGTGGCCGACGCGATGCCGCCGCGCGTGGCGTCGCGCAGGCAGTGCAGGTCGGCTCCCAGCGGTCGCAGACAGGACTCCACGAGGGGCCACAGGGCCGCGCTGTCGCTGCGCAGGTCACCCTCGAGCTCCAGGCCGTCGCGCTGGGCCAGGATGGTCATGCCGTGGTCGGCGATCGGTCCGTTGACCACGATACGATCGCCCGGCCGGACGCGCCGCGGCGCGACGTCGATCCCTTCGACGACCTCGCCGATGCCCGTGGTGTTCACGTACACACCGTCGCCCTTGCCGCGCTCGACGACCTTGGTGTCGCCGGTGACGACCTCGATCCCGAGCGCGTCGCAGGCCTCGCGGATCGAGGCGACCACGCGCCACAGGTCCTTCAGCCGGAGACCCTCTTCGAGCACGAAGGCCAACGACAACCAGCGCGGCCGGGCGCCGCACATGGCCAGGTCGTTCGTGGTCCCGTGCACCGACAGCGAGCCGATGTCGCCGCCGGGGAAGAACAGCGGCCGCACCACGAAGGAGTCGGTGCTCATGGCCATGGCGCCGTCCGGCCGCGGCAGCCGCGCGCCGTCGTGCAGCTCGTCGAGTCGTGACCCGCCGAGCGCGGGCACGAACAACGACTCGATCAGCTTCTGGCTCAGACGTCCCCCACCGCCGTGCGCCATGGTCACGGCGTCGTAGTCCTCCAGCGGAATGGGGCACTGCAGTTGCACGGACGCTCCTACGACCCGGCGCTCACGGCGTCGCGCCGGAAGGCGTGGTAGGCCGCGCACGCGCCCTCGCTCGACACCATGGGGGCACCCAGCGGGGAGTCGGGAGTGCATTCGCGACCGAAGGCCGGGCATTCGTGCGGCTTGGCGCGCCCCTGCAGCACGAGCCCGGCGATGCAGCGGTCGGACTCCTGCGCGGTGACCGACTCCACGCTGAAACGGCGCTCGGCGTCGAAGTCGGCGTAGGCGTCGGTCAGGCGGAGCCCGCTCGCGGGAATGGGGCCGATGCCGCGCCACGCGATGTCGGTGACCTGGTAGACCTCGGCCAGAAGGCGTTGCGCGGCCGGATTGCCCCGGGCCGCGGCGGTGCGGGCGTAGGCGTTGTCGACGGCGACCTCGCCGGCGGCCAACATGTCGGCCAGCCGCGCGATGCCGTGCACCAGGTCGAGCGGTTCGAAGCCGGCCACCACGAAGGGTACGCCGTACTCGCGGGCCAGTTCCTCGTACTCGGCCGTGCCCATGATCGCGCACACGTGGCCCGGCGCGAGGAAGCCCTGCACCCGGCACTCGGGTTCGTCCAGGATCGCGCGCACCGCGGGCGGTACCCGCACGTGCGAAACGAGCGCGCTGAAGTTCTCCACTCCCCGCTGCTTCGCCTCGACCACGGCCATACCGTTGGCCGGCGCCGTCGTCTCGAAGCCCACGGCGAAGAAAACCACCTGGCGGTCGGGATTCGCCTCGGCCAGACGCACCGCGTCGACCGGCGAGTAGACGATGCGTACGTCGGCCCCGCGCGACTTGGCCGAAAGCAGGTCGCCCTTCGAGCCGGGCACCCTCAGCATGTCGCCGTAGGAGGCCAGGATCACCTCGGGACGCCGCGCCAGCTCCAGCGCACGGTCGATCTTCTCGAGCGGCGTCACGCACACCGGGCACCCGGGCCCGTGGATGAGTTCCACCTTTCCTTCGAGCAACTGGTCGATCCCCGAACGGATCAGCGTGTGCGTCTGCCCCCCGCAGACCTCCATGACGCGGATCGGGGTGTCGACGCGCTCGCGGATGCGGTCGATCCACTGCCGCGCGGTACGGCCTTCGCGGTATTCGTCGCGATGCTTCAAGACTTCGACTCCGGCGAGCCGGTGATCGTCGGCGGTGGACCCTCGGGAGCGGCTTCCCCCAGCTCACGCAGGTAGCGCAGAGTGGTTTCCGCTTCTTCTTCGTCGATCACGCTGATCGCGAAGCCGACGTGCACCATGACGTGCTCACCGACCTCGACTTCGGGCGTGAACGACAGATTGACCTCGCGCAGCACTCCACCGAAGTCGACCTTGCCGTGGACCAGGTCGAGTCCGTCGAAGCGCTGGACTTCCACGACACGTCCGGGGACACCGAGACACATGACGAGAACCTCACTTCCGCCGGCAGGGGGTTCCGGCGCGACCCAGCGGTACGAGGAGGGGGGCGCCGGGGGTCGAAGACTGGTTCAAGCTAACCAGCGATCGGCCCGTCCTACCCTACCGATTCCGTGAGCCATCCCGGATTCGTGTGATGCACCGCGATCACGCCCTGGACGCTCGCGCGCGCCTCGGCGAGACTGCCCGGAAGGCCTTCGGACGCCCCGGAACTCCCCCCTCACCGCAGGAGCGGGCCGTGCAGCTGGATCGTCGACAGTGGTTCCGTCGTACCCTCACCGCCGCCGGCGCCCTGGTCGGCGCCCGTGTGATGGGAGTCACAGCACCCCTGCTCAGCGGGTGCGGCGGGGCGTCGGAGCCGGCCGAGACCTCGCCGGTGCTGCGGGTGCCCGTCGACGCCGTCCCGGCCTCCGGCCGCCACGAGGTCCTGCACAAGGGAGTCGCCGTGGAGTTCCGCCGCGAGGGCGGCGAGATCGTGGCCCTGTCGATGATGTGCTCCCACCAGATGTGCCGGATCGAGTGGAAGCCCGACGACGAGCGGTACTTCTGCCCGTGCCACGACGGGGTCTTCGCCGCCGACGGCAGCGTGGTGTACGGACCGCCGAAGCGTCCGCTGCGACGGCTCACGGTGACGATCGAACGCGGTGAGGCCGTCGTCGACGTCCACGAGATCTACCGGCCGCTCCCCCGCGAGGCGCGCTGACCGCGCCAGCTCAGCGATTCCCGGCGCCCGGCAGCCACCACAGATCGGGCTCGAGCGGCTCGGCCTTCGGCTCGACCGTGTGGCCGAGCGCGCGCAGGGCCTCCACGACCCGTTCGACCGAAGGGTCGACCGCCGCCTGGACCGCGGGCGTCAGGCCGGGCTCCATCTCGGTGGTCTCGGGGACGGTGGCCACCAGCAGGATCGACTCGGGCGAGGATCCCTCGAACTCCATGGCCATGAGCGCTTCCTTCAGGCCCGGATCGTGCGGATTGGTGCGCGGCTGCGGCGGATGCTTCTGGATCGCCGCCGCGTCGTAGGTGCGCACGCCCCCCGGGCCGTCCTTGGCGCGGACGGTGTCGACCAGGATCAGGTGATCGTGCCCCGTCAGGTGCGGGTGCAGGTCGAAGCCGGGGGTGCCCAGGTCGGTGACCTCGACGTCGTCGGGCAGGTCGTAGCGGGCCCGCAGCGTGGCCACCACGGTCGGCCCGTACGCGTCGTCGTGCATCAGCACGTTGCCGAACGAGAACACGGCGGTGCGCGCGGCGCTCATCGCGATCTCCAACAGGGGGCTCGAGGCAGAAAGAACGGGCCCGCTCGCCCCCAGGGGGATCCAGGGCAGAGCGGGCCCGCAAGGATCGGGCGTCGGCGGCGGCCGTTCCGGCCCCCGGCCCTAGAGGGCCTGGACCTTCGACACCTCGGTTCCCTCGATGTCCAGCGTGTGGACCGCACACGCGATGCACGGATCGAAGGAGTGGACCGTCCGCAGCACCTCGAGCGGCTGCTCGGGGTCGGCGACCGGATTGCCCACGAGGGCGGCCTCGTAGGGACCCGGGCGATCCTGACCGTCGCGCGGACCGGCGTTCCACGTGCTGGGAACCACGGCCTGGTAGTTCGTGATCTTGCCGTTGTCGATCACGACGAAGTGCGACAGCGCACCGCGCGGCGCCTCGTGGAATCCACAGCCCGTCTGGCGACCCGTGAACACCGGCTCGTTGAAGATGTCGACGTCGCCCGACGCGATGTTGTTCACGAGCAGGTCCCAGTGGCGGTGGCTCAGCTCGTTCATGATGCCCGCGCGGATCGCGCGCGCCGCATGGCGGCCAATGGTCCCGTGCAGCGCCGACAGCGGAACCTGGGTCCCGGCCAGACTGCTGACCTTGTCCAGCGCCGCCGTCGCCCACTTCTCGGTCATCTCGTGGCCCGCGGCCAGACCCACCAGCACCTGCGCCAGCGGACCGACCTCCATGACCTCGCCGCCGAAGCGCGGGGCCTTGATCCACGAGTACCGGCCGTCGGGATCGAAGTCGCTGAACTTCGGGACCGTGTCCTCCTCGTAGGGATGACGGGTCCACTCGCCGTCGTACCAGGCGCGTTCGATGTTCTCGGTGACGTTCTCGTTGAAGTACGAGTCCTGGAAGTTCTCGATCTCCTTGAAGGTCGACAGATCGCCGTTCATGATCGTGCCGCCGGGGAAGTCGAACTCCGTTCCGGCCTCGTCGAGCGGCATGTCCGGCACCGACAGGTAGTTGGTCACGCCGTGACCGTGAGGCAGCCAGTCGGCGTACATGGCACCGATCGCGCAGACGTCGGGGATGTAGACCTGCGAGATGAACTGGTCGAGTTCGTTCAGCAGGTCCTTGACCATGTACAGCTTGGTCATGTTCAGCGTGGCTTCGTTGTCCAGGTTGATGGCGTTGGCCACGCCACCCACGGCCAGGTTCTGGATGTTCGGCGTCTTGCTGCCGAGGATCGCCACGACCTGGTTGGCCTTCTTCTGGATCTCGAGCGCCTGCAGGTAGTGCGCGACGGCCAGCAGGTTCACCTCGGGCTCCAGCTTCATGGCCGGATGGCCCCAGTAGCCGTTGGTGAAGATCCCGAGCTGCCCGGCCTGGACGAAGCTCTCGAGCTTCTGCTTGACCGCGGCCATCTGCTGCTTGCTGTTGCCCGGCCAATCACCCAGCGACTGCGCGATCTGCGCGGCCTTGGCCGGATCGGCCTGCAGCGCGTTCACCACGTCGACCCAGTCGAGCGCCGACAGGTGGTAGAAGTGCACGATGTGATCGTGCATGGCGTGCGCCGACATGATGATGTTGCGGATGTACTGGGCGTTCTTGGGGATCTCCAGCCCGACCGCGTTCTCCACCGCGCGCACCGAGGCGATGGCGTGCACCGTGGTGCACACACCGCAGAAGCGCTGGGTGAACAGCCACGCGTCGCGCGGATCGCGGCCCTGGAGGATCGTCTCGATCCCCCGCCACATCTGTCCGGACGACCAGGCCTTCTGCACGCTCCCGTTGTCCACTTCCACGTCGATCCGCAGGTGACCCTCGATCCGGGTCACCGGATCCACCGTGATCTTCTGACTCATCCCTGATCTCCTAGTCGTTCGCCGATTCGGCGTTGGCCCTGGCCTCGTTCACTCGACGGTTCCTCATCATCACGAAGCCGAGCGTGACGTAGAGGGCCACCGGAGCCACGAATCCCTTGTAGATCGTGTGTTGGACGTTGCGCACCGTTTCGGGGGTGCTCTTCTCTCCGAGGTCGGGCAGACCGAGGTCCTCGAAGGGGACGTGCGACAGGTAGAACACCTGCGTGCCGCCGGCGTCGTGCTCGCCGTAGACCTTGTCGACGTAGCGGTCGGGGTCGGCGGCGATGCGGCGCTTGGCCTCGGCCAGCAGCTGCTCACGGGGACCGTAGATGACGGCCTCGCGCGGGCAGACCTCGCAGCAGCCGGGGATTCCGCCCTCGGCCAGCTTGTGCTGGCAGAACTCGCACTTGACGATCTCGGGATTGGCCGAATCCCACTCGAACTTGACGATGTTGTACGGGCAGCCGATCTGACAGTAGCGGCAGCCGACGCACCGGCTGCCCTCCCACGACACCACGCCCTGATCGTCCTTGCTCAGAGCGCCGATCATGCAGGCAGCGGCACAGGCCGGATCGACGCAGTGCATGCACTGCTTCTTCATGTACGAAGTCGGGTTGCCCTTCTCGTCACGAGCCAGCTGGATGATGTTGCGCGTGTCGGCGTCCAGCGACATCGGCGAGTCGTGGATCCCGTCGCGAACGACGGGCGGATCTCCGTTGGATTCGCGGCAGGCCACGACACAGGCCTTGCAGCCGATGCACAACGTGGTGTCGTAGAGCATGGCCACGGCGGCCTCGGGCGGCTCGATCTTCTCGCTGGCGCGCGCGGTGGACGGCAGGGAGCAGGCCGCGGCCCCCGCCGCGACACCGGCCAGACCGCCGAGGAACTGACGACGATCGGTGGACATGATCAGCTCTCCTTGTTCTTGCGCTCGGCCAGCATCTCTTCCTCGCCCACTTCGAGCTTGCGCGAGGCGACCATGGCGCCACCGGCGATCGCGCCGACGATGGCTCCGGCCAGGCCCGAGGCGACCGCGCTCACCGCACCCGGCTCGCCCTGGATGGGCGGGTAGGTGTCGGGAGGCGTCGGGCGTTCGATGTCGACCGTGGAGTGCAGGGGGGCATTGAAGGCCAGTTCTTCTTCGGTGCAACCGAAGCACGGATGGCCCAGTCCGATCGGCCACGCGTCGGGGATCTCGCCGAAGTGCTGGACCGAGCAGTTGGCGTAGGTGGCCGGTCCCTTGCAGCCGAGGCGATAGAGGCAGTGACCCTCGCGGTGGCTCTCGTCACCGTACTTGAGCGCGAAGCGGCCCGCGTCGAAGTGCGCGCGGCGCGGGCAGTGCTCGTGGATGGTGCGGCCGTAGGCGAACTTCGGGCGCAGCTTGTCGTCGAGCGCCGGCAGCGTGCCCATGGTGGCGAACTGCAGGACGGTGCCCAGGAAGTTGTAGGGATTCGCCGGGCATCCCGGGATGGTGACCGTCGGGACCTGGCGATTGGTCATCGACAGGATCTCGGGGGCACCGCGGGCACCCGTCGGGTTCGGTGAGGCGGACGGAATGCCTCCCCACGAAGCACAGGAGCCGATCGCGATGACCGCGGCGGCGTCCCGGGCGACCTCGTCGGTGAGCTCCATGGCCGTCTTGCCGGCGATCTTGCAGTAGACGCCGCCGTCGCGCGTCGGGATCGCACCCTCGATGACGCAGATGTAGTTGCCCTTGTGCTGCTCCATGGCCTGGTGCAGCGCGTCCTCGATCTGATGACCGGCGGCCGCGAAGAGCGTCTCGTGGTAGTCGAGGGACACGAGATCGAGGATGACCTCGGCCAGGTCCGGGTGCGAGGTACGCAGCAGCGACTCGGTGCAGCCGGTGCACTCCTGGAAGTGCAGCCAGATCACCGAAGGCTTCAGACCCTTCGACGCGGCCTCGGCGATCTCCACCGCGACGCTCGACGAGAGCCCGATCGAAGCAGCCGCGGCCGTGACGATCTTCAGGAACTGACGGCGGTCCATCTTCGAGTACTGTCGGGTCTCGGCAGGGTCGATCGAACCGGGCATGGCCGGGGCGAGGTCCGGCGTCCGGTCGGTCTTCGATATCATCAAGGGGCCTCCACAAGGTTCGGGCCGGACACCGGGTCCGCGCCTGGGTCTCTGGCGAGAGACTCGCAGCCGGGAGATCGCGAAGCGCGAGGAGAGCGATCCCGGGCCAACTGCACCATTCAGTGTGATGCAGTGTAATCGGGGGCACTGCCCGTCGTAAGCTGCGTTCGATCGCGAAGATGTGAGATCGATTGAAGTTGAGAACGGTTATCGGCCCGAACCGGGAAAATGTCACAGATCCCATGGTGCCGACGCATCAGATCGCGTCGCGGACGGGCGAGACCGATCGTGCGGATGGCAGCGGCCCCGGGTCGTGATACGCTCGACGTTCGTCTTTCCCGCTCCCCTTCCCCGACCCGAGCCGTCCATGGACCAGATCGCCGTCGTCGTCCTCGTCGCCTCCCTGGTGTGGCTGGCGTACACCTACTTCGGATACCCGCTGCTCCTGAAGCTGGTGGCCCGCCCCCGGGCGGCGGCCGATCGGGAGCGCGAGGCCGTCCCGCGCGTCACCGTGGTCACCGCTGCCTACGACGAGGTCGACGTCATCGGCGCGACCATCGCGAACAAGCTCGACAGCGACTACCCCGCGGATCGTCTCGAAGTGATGGTGGTCTCGGACGGATCGACCGACGGGACCGACGACGTGGTGCGCGGCTTCGAGCCCACTCACCCGGGTCGCGTGCGGTTGATCCGCCAGGAACCCCGTCAGGGCAAGACGTCGGGACTGAACCTGGCCGTGCCCGAGGCCCGCGGAGAGATCGTCGTGTTCGCCGACGCGAACTCGATCTACGAGCCCGACGCCATTCGTCATCTGGTCGCGGCCTTCGACGATCCGCACGTGGGCTACGTGACCGGGAAGATGATCTACGTCGACGAAGACGGTTCGGTCACCGGCGATGGCTGCACCGCCTACATGCGCTACGAGAACGCGCTGCGTGCGCTCGAGACCCGGGTCGGATCGGTCGTCGGGGTCGACGGCGGGATCGACGCCGTGCGGCGTGAGTTGTATCGGCCCATGCGGGCCGACCAACTGCCCGACTTCGTGCTGCCGCTGAGCGTCGTGGAACAGGGCTACCGCGTGGCCTACGAACCGCGGGCCGTGCTGCGCGAAGAAGCCCTGACGAGTTCTGGACGCGAGTACCGCATGCGCGTGCGCGTGACCCTGCGTGCGCTGTGGGCCCTGCTCGACCACCGCGGGCTCTTCGATCCCTTTCGCCACCCCGTGTTCGGCTGGCAGCTGGCCTCGCACAAACTGCTGCGGTACGGGGCCTTCGTGCCGCAGGCGCTGGCGTTCGTGGCGAACGCCGTGCTTCTGCCGCGGGGCGACGCCTTCGCCTGGCTGTTCGTGGCGCAGCTGGCGTTCTACGGCCTCGCCGGCCTGGGCTACGTCGCGGCCCGGCGCGGGGTGTCGGTCCCGGTCGCGACCGCCCCCTACTACCTCACGCTGCTGAACGCGGCCTGCGCGCACGCCACGTGGAAGTTCCTGCGGGGCGAGAAGCAGGTGCTGTGGCAGCCGCGGGTGGGATGAGGTCGGGCAGGGGCGGGCGTGTCCACCGGGTGACACAGCGAGTGCCGTGATCGTCCTCCGCGGCGGACCATGATCCACCGCAGCGGACGATTCCCGGACCGGCCGGGGCGGGCCGTGGAGCATGAACCGGCCCGACTCACGTCTTCTTCCGTAGGAAGGGTTCCGATTCGTCGCATCGGCTTCCCTCGCGTCGACCGGCGGTGCTCCCGGTCCGCCGCGCGAGGCCGGACCGAATGGAGTCCGGAATCGCGCGCCTGGCCGGCAAGGTCCATCGACGGACCGGAGAATCCGCACGCGGACGCTCCGATCCACCTCCGAATGGCCCCTGGCACTACGGCACGACGAGTGCGATCAAGCGCGGGACGGACGACGTGGACCGATCGGGAATCCGGGACGGCCGCGGGTCGGCCGAGCGGGCCGGGACCGGTCGCTCGGATCGCAATGCAACGAATCGCGAAAAGGGTGCGTGCCCACGAGACTTCCGCCGCTCGAAGCCCGTTCCTGATGCATCTGCATCACGAAAGGGGCGTGCCGGGGGGTTGACTCGGAAAGGACACGGGCGTAGCTGAAGGAACCCCACGCCTCGCTGATCCCTTCTCGCCCGTCCCGACTCGAATCATGTGGATCCTGGCGCAGCTCTTGTAAGACTGCCCTGCGTCGCCGCCTCCGAGAGCTGCCAGTCCGGTAGCCAAGACCTCGACCGTTGCGCCGGCTCCTTCGTGGCGGACGGTCGTACCCGAGTCCAGTGGCGTCGAGCCCGTGACGGGTTGCGCCCAGGAGGACCGAAGTGGAGTTCAAGGCAAGGAAGATGGACCTGCGGGTGCTTTTGCTCCCTTTGTTGATCATCGTGACATCCCTCGCGGCCTGCGAGAGTGACGAGATCCTGGACCCGGCCGAGGCGTCGGGCACCGTTCTGATCGAGCTGCAGCCGAGCGGACTGGAAGCGTCCTGGTCGCTCGTGACCCCGATGGGCGACGTCATCGAGGGTGACGGCGCGGCGAGCCTGAAGTCGATGGTGATCGGCGACTACGCCCTGAGCTGGGGCGAAGTCGCGGGTTACCGTACGCCGGGCGTGGCGCGCGCGTCGCTGGCCAAGGACGCCACCATCGAACTGACCGGCGCCTACGAGCCGCTCTCGTTCGGGAACGTGACGATCGACGTCGAGCCCGACGCGACCGACGCTGGCTGGATGCTGGTCTCCCAGGACGGAGAGCTGTACGAGGGCAACGGCGACAGCACGCTGACCAAGCTCGCCGCCGGCGACTACACGCTCGGCTGGATCGCCGTGCCGGGCTACGAGATGCCGAGTGAGAATCCCGTGACCTTCACCCTGGCCGCCGACGGTGACCAGACCGTGCAGGGAGTCTACACGGCGACCGCGCGGGGTTCGATCGCCGTGGACGTGACCCCCGATTCGATCGAAGCGTCTTGGAGTCTCGGCACCGAGAC